>JAJZPU010000011.1 GCA_021811055.1 bacterium | reverse complement strand
CTTCAAGAATTCTCCCGAAATGCTCCAGCTTATTATGGTGGATCCGAAACGCGTTGAACTTTCTATATATGGCGGCATTCCGCATCTTTTGACCCCCGTCATCACTGATAATAAAAAAGCGCTCGGCGCGCTTCGCTGGGCGATACAGGAAATGGACCGCCGTTATCAACTACTTCTCGAGTCGGGTTCGCGCGACATTAAAAGTTATCATAAAAATCACGGAAGTCTTCCTTATATCATTGTCGTCATCGATGAACTTGCGGATCTTATGTCTTCGTACGGAAGGGAGGTTGAGGGTGCCATTATCCGCCTTGCGCAAATGGCGCGTGCGACCGGCATTCACCTTATCGTTTCCACCCAGCGCCCATCGGTCGAGGTCATCACAGGACTCATCAAGGCAAATATCACGACACGTATTGCACTTCAGGTCGCGAGTCAGATCGATTCACGGACCATTCTCGATACCGCGGGGGCGGAAAAACTTTTGGGACGTGGCGACCTTCTCTTTGTTTCGGCGGAACTTTCAAAACCGAAACGCGTACAGGGCGCGTTTATTACGGAGGACGAGATAAAGAGTGTCGTCGGTTTTATAAAGAAAAACAATCAGGCGCTTACTTCCGAACACATAAACACAACGACACTTGAAGAAGCGAACGACCGGCCATCCTTGAATTTTGAGGATTTTGAGGAAAAGGGAGGGGATGACGACGATGAACTTTATGAGGACGCGGTCGAAGTAATACGGAATGCGGGAAAGGCGTCCGCATCACTTCTACAAAGACGCCTGAAGGTCGGATATGCCCGTGCGGCGCGACTGCTCGATATGATGGAAGAACGTGGTGTGGTGGGTCCCGGCGACGGTGCAAAACCACGCGATGTTCTTTTGTAAATAAAGTTAATAGTTCATTCTCCCGACCCGTCAATAGACGGGTTTGTTTTTAGTGTTGAGTCTTTTGTATAAAAAATATACTATAAACGCATGGAAGAACGGTTCGTGTCCGAAATACTCGCCGATGCCATGAAGGCAAAAGGGGTGTCCGCGGAAAAACTCGCACAAACGACGGGGATTTCAGATCGCTTTATTTCACTACTTCTCGATGACCGGTTCGATAAGCTTCCGTCCGCGCCGTATGTGCACGGATATATCTTAAAGATCGCGGAAATATTGAATCTCGACGGCGAAGAATTATGGCGCGTATATTTTAAGCACACAGACATGGTGAAAAAATCCGGAGCAAACGACGCACTTCCGAAAAATCGCTTTATCTCGCGTACGGTAAGTAAAAAAATATTCTTGTGGAGCGCGCTTGGTCTTGTTGTTTTGATATATATTCTCGTACAACTCTTTTCTTTCTTTAAAAATCCCGGCGTCTCTCTTGAGGGAGTCGAAGACGATACTGTTGTTGCCACCTCCACGTTTCATCTTGTAGGAAAAGCCGACGCAAAAGACAATATTATACTGAACGGCGAACAACTCTATCCCGCGGCGGACGGAACATTCGAAAAAGACATCACGCTCACTCCGGGATTTAACACACTCAAATTCGAAATAAAAAAATTCCTCGGAAAAGAATATACCTTTGAAAGACAAATTTTCTACGAAGCACCCACAAGCACAAAACAAATAACAACACTCGAAAAAACGGCACCGAAGGAAAAAACAACTGAAGAAGTTTCTCCCGAATATAGTACGGGAACAGAAGACGGGTTATAATAGTGTTATATGGCATTTAAGAAAAAACAAAAAGAGGAAAAGAAAGAAAGGGAGGTCGTGGGGGACATCGCTTCACTCATGGAGTCTCTCCAGTCACGATTCGGAGAGGGTTCGGTCATGACACTTGGAAGCCAACTCCATACGAAAGTGGAAACCGTCTCCTCGGGATCCTTCTCGCTCGATATTGCGCTTGGGGGAGGATTCCCGAAAGGAAGAATCATAGAGATTTTCGGTCCGGAAAGCTCCGGAAAAACAACACTCGCACTTCATGCGATAGCGGAAGTTCAGAAAAAAGGGGGGCGGGCGGCATTTATCGATGCGGAACACGCGCTTGACCCAGAATATGCGGCAAAGATCGGCGTAAAAGTGAAGGACCTCATTATTTCACAACCCGATAACGGCGAAGAGGCACTAAATATTCTTGAGAGCGTTGTCCGATCCGGAATCATCAGCATCGTTATCGTCGACTCCGTAGCGGCACTCACTCCGCGCGCCGAGATCGAGGGAGAAATGGGGGCATCACACGTGGGACTTCAGGCGCGTCTGCTTTCACAGGCACTCCGGAAACTCACGGCGATCGCCGCAAAAACCGGAACGATCATCATCTTCATAAACCAACTTCGCATGAAGATCGGCATCATGTTCGGCAATCCCGAAACAACTCCTGGCGGCATGGCACTCAAGTTTTACGCATCGGTCAGGATCGATGTGCGCCGCATTGCACAGGTGAAGAAAGGAGAGGAGGTGATCGGCAACCGCACAAAAGCAAAGGTGGTGAAAAACAAGGTGGCACCGCCGTTTAAGATCGCCGAATTCGACATTATGTATGGCGAGGGAGTCTCCTATGAAGCGGATGTGCTCACGACCGCGCTCAAATACGGTGTTGTGACAAAAGCGGGGGCAAGCTTCTCGTTCGACGGAGAAAAACTCGGCGTCGGATTCGATAATGTACGACTGAAATTGAAAGAAGAAAAAAAGACACTTGAAGCGATGAAAAAGAAAACAAAGGAAGCGGCCGAAAAGAAAGTGGTGGTGGGAGAAATATCCGAAGAATAAATAAAAACCCCGAAAATTAATTCGGGGAGTTTTCTAATGATTTTTTTACCTGGGAAAAATGGTGATCTTTATGATCATCGAAAAACCAACAAAATATTTCGGATTTCATATCATTTTCCGAAATGAATCGGTCGATTTTTTCTCGCCAATATTTCCATTCGGTAATGAGCGCATCATTCGAATAGCTCGCGTACCGGATAGAAAACAATCTGTTCAGATTATCACATTCTTCCTTTGATGGTTGGGTGATAGATTTCATCGTTTTTTTCACTTCTAAAAGTGCTTTGTACGATTTTTCTTCCCACCCGACCATGTGAACTATGAGATCTCTCACGGTCCACAATGTAGTTGCTTTTCTCTGCCAGCATTCGGAAGAAAGCACCGAACAAAAAACAATGAATTCTACCACACGAACCTCCAATCATTATTACATTGTCTGTTCTATTCTTGTTATAACCGCGGCCAATTTTTCCACATCTTCAAAGGTGTTATAGATATGGAACGATGCGCGGACAGCACCATTTGGCATTAATCGTGCCCATTTTACAGTCGGTTGAGCACAGAATCTTCCGTGCCGCACGCATATGTCTTTTGAATCGAGCGCGCTTGCCACTGCATCATTATCAATCCAATGTGGAGCATCATCATACTCGAATGTAAATGACACAAGAGATGATGATCTGTTTATTCCTGGTTCTGGACCGAGAAGCTTAATTCCTGGGATTCTCGAAAGCATACTCCACGCATAAGATCCAAGAGAATTGACATAGAGTTCTATGTTTTCTCTTCCAATTGAATCCATGTATTCAAACGCCTTTGCAAGTGCTACTGCGCCGCCGACGTTTTGAGTACCTGATTCAAGTAGGTATGGAACCTTCTTGAATTCACTTCCACTCATCGTAACGTTCGTGATCATATCACCGCCACCAAAGAATGGGTGCATCTCTGAGTGACGGCTCGGGTTAATGTATAAGACACCCGTACCCCATGGCCCGAGCGCTTTGTGTCCAGACATGGCGTAAAAATCACACCCGATGTCGGTTACATTTACCGGAAGGTGGGGTGCTGCCTGCGCCCCGTCGATAAGAACAGGAACGTTGTGCTTGTGAGCAATCTGAGAAATTTCCTTGACTGGATTCAGCGTGCCAAGCACGTTTGATACGTGGCATACCGCAACCAAGCCAAATTCTCCTGACTTCAATTTTGATTCCAAGTCATTAAGATTAATTGTTCCGTCTTCGTTCATACCAATCGCGTCGAGCTCAAGTCCCGCGACCTGCCAGGACACGATATTGGCGTGGTGTTCCATTTGTGAAACTAGTACTTTTTTACCATTCAACATATATCGCGCCCATCCGTAGGCAATGGTATTGATACCCATCGTCGTACCGGAATTGAACACGATACATTTTTCGCTCTCCGCACCGAGAAATCGCGCGGAAATTCTTCGTGCTTCTTCAAAAGCGTCGGTTGCCTTCTGCGAGATAAGGTAGACGCCTCTATGTACGTTGGCGTTTATCTCTTTGCAAAATGTGCTCAACGCCTCGAGAACAACGAGTGGCTTTTGTGCCGTCGCAGCACTATCAAGGAAAATAATCCCTTGATTTTCCGGCGTGGCAAAAAATGGAAAATCGGATTTGAAATCTGTTTTCATTATTTCACCTCACGAATATCTTCTTTGTTGATTACGGCAATTTTTTTGCCGTATAAACCCCTTTGTGCCGGTTCGGACTTCCACTTCCATCCACCGCCGCAGCAGGTGTAATACAAAGAGAAAATAATTGGATCACCGTCATAATCTTTTACATCGGTGTTCGGGAAATAGATGTAGTCGTTGTCCCAGCCACCAGGAATCAAACTTCTATCTTCTAAAAGTTCGTCCATAGTCTTTAGGTCAAGAACGATTTTTCCATCTCTTTCCATTTTTGCCTTAAACGCATCAAGCGTGTCTTCCTTGCAAATTACCAATTGCAAATCATCAGAATCAAAGGTAATCTTCTTTGCCCCCGTTGGACTTGTTACCTTCACAGATTCAAATCCGGATACGTTACTAAATCTGGAAGATGAAAAATCAACCGTGATTTTTGTTCGGAATAGTGACATGGTTTTTCTCCTTTTGTCGGTTAGAAAATAATTGGTTTTTTAATACTATCGCTGGGAATATTCTAGCATACAAATAGATAAATGTCAATATATATCAAAATAAAAACCCTGGGTGTCCAGGGTCAATTTTTTCCGATATTTTTTTACTTTATTTCTTTAATATTTCGAATCCAGTTTCTTCAAGGTCTCTTGACGCGTCGTGATATTCTACATATTTCTTCCCATCAACCTGATACCACATAACATCACTTCCACTATCACATCCCTTACCGCTCGCAACACCAATAAGTGTTGCCTTTTTTCCGTTTGGATCTTTCACTCTGGTACCTGATTTATGGCCAAAGAGAAGACACGTCACGTCGGAAGTATCTAAAACGATAGACATTCCATTCTCACGATACATTTTTTTTGCATTTCCCATTATTACTCCTGCGCTTTTTATTTGTGTTTATTTAGTGTTTCTAAGAAGACAACACAACCAATCCTTTTTTGCCAAAGAATCTTCTTTCTTAATGGACATCGAGAGAACTTCAAACCCAACTTCGCCGAGTATTCCTTCAAATTCCTCTTTCGTGTAGTACGAAAGAAATCGGGAACATTCTTCTTCCCCAAAAAATTTTCCGGTAACGATTTCTTCCTCGTTCTCATCTGAAGCGGGGATTACCTGAAGAGAAATAAACCCTATTCCACCCGGTTTCGTGGTCTTCTTTAATTCATACAACACATGCCATATGCTTATCTTCTGCACATGAAAAAGTGTTGCAACGGACCAGAATCCGTCGAATTGATCTTCCTCAAGAAAACTCAGATCCCGCGCATCCGCGAGATAAAAAATCCCTTTCGGAACATTTTCCTGGGCAATGCGGAGCATTTCGCTCGACGCATCGAACCCGACATATCCAAACCCGTGCTCCAAAAACAATTTTGCATCTCGGCCGTTTCCACAGCCGATCTCAATTACCCTTCCTTTCCCCAGGGTTTTCTGGAATAGTTCCAAACTCTCATTCCAAAACCCGTCGGAAAAACCCGTGTAATTTTTTGCAATTTTATTGTAAAGCTCTATTGTTGCCGCTTCGGCAGCATCAACGATTGTGCTGTAATTCTTTCCTCTTTCGATCATAACCATCCTTATTTTTATGTTGAAAAACTAAGCAGACAATACTACAAAATTAGATTAGTGTCAATACAACTCTGTTTTTATGCGGTGAGCGAAAGAAAATTCTCCATGAGTTTCACAACAAGAACGGGTCCCGTTCCGCCCGGCGTTGGTGTATATGCAATATGCGACGTTTCCGGAAGTGAAGTAAAATCGAAATCGCCGCATAATTCTCCGTCCTTTTTTCCATAGCCGAAATCAATGATAAGCGCGTCTTCCTTTACCATATCGGAATGAATGAGATTGGGAACTCCCGTTCCGGAAATAACAATGTCCGCGTTCTTTATAATGCCGAGATCGCTTCCTCGTCGAAGTACTGTGAGTTCCTTACATTTTCCCTTGAGCCACCCCGCGATCGGATTTCCAATGAGACGTCCCACCCCTATGACCGCAACGGTTTTTTCCTCAAGTGAAATATCTTTTATTATTTCACGAACCACTCCGACTGGCGGAGGAACAATTCTGTTTTCTCCACCATAAAACGCTTCGACCGCGTCTTTACTCAACACATCAATATCTTTTTCTTTTGGAATTGAATCGAGCACATATTGCACATCGAACCCTTCGGGAAGCGGGAGTTGCACAATTGCGCCGCCGCACATTGTATCCGTAACGATGTTTTCTATTTCTTTCCGCAACGATTCGTTGGTCACGTTCTCCGCCAGAAAATGGTAGACCCGAAAATCAATACCGAGCGAGTGTGCGGTTTTTTCTTTCTGGTTTATAAAACTCTTCGACGCCGCATTATCACCGACAAAAAATACCGCGAGAAATTTATCGGTCCGCTTTTCTCTTAACCGAACGGTAATATTCTCCGCGATACTCTTGCCGTCAATAATCATATGCACCAATCATACCCTCGACACATAATTTCTTCAAATAAAATCCCGCACGACGTGCGGGATGTTTTTAATTATTGAACCATTCGCGTAGACACCAGTGCGTTCCACAGTTCTTCTCTTTCGGGATATTTTTTTCCACTCAATGCGCGGGCGAGAATTTCTGACGGTGAATTTTTCTTATATCGAGCAATAAATTCTCCGAGTCTGTCGCACTCATCAATTCCTATGGAACAAAGTCCTTGTATCGCACGCGCTATCTCGATTTCTATCGCTTCATCGATCGGTACGCGCTTCAAGAGTCCTCCGTCCCTTATCCATACGTTTCCTCTGGTCCCATAAAGGAGTGCGCTCAACCTGTTTTCCTTCACAAGTTCGAACGGAAGTAACTCTTCTTTGTTGTCTACCGCATAGAGCAATCTTCCAATAAATGCGAGCGCAAATGATATCTCGTCGGCGCTCTTCTGCTGCGTCGGAAGCATTCTGAATTCAACCACCGCGGCATCACCGATTATCTTTATCCGCGTATCAAGCCAGTGGAGTCCTATTCCCACCTGCATCGCAAACTCTGGATTATGAAGGATGAACGGATATCGCGCCACTCGACCGAAATAATCTTCGATATTCAAGAAATATCGTTCGGGAAGTCCGATGCGCGTTTTTGTTCCGCGCATCACATCATGCGCCGTTCGCGTGTCATGGCTTGCTTCCCACGCAAGGATACGAACGTCATTTATTCCGGTATCGGTACACTCGAGATACCGCGAATTTCCGCCAATACCCACAAGATAGGGACCGGTCATCAGTGCATAGTTCAAGAGCGTCACCGCGTCGTCCAGTGAGCATGCGCCCATATTTACCTGAAACGACTGGAAGAGGGAAACGATCGACGCGTCACCGATATCTACATTCGGCCCATTGATTCCAATATGCATTTCCGCAAATTTTCTTCGGTGAATATTCTGAAAATTCGGCACCTCGGTATATTTTTCCTTCTTTGTTCTCGGTGTATCGTGGATGCGCACAAATGGATTCGTCCCGCACCGAAGTATCGAGGAATCGTGTTTCTTTACTTCTTCCACCGCAACGGCGGTAATGTCTTTGTATTTTTTTTCGAGCGGAAGTATGCCACCTCCAGAAAAAACAGAGATTGGCGGCGTTCGAAGCTCAAGTTGGAATGCTCCAAGTTCAACATCCGCACCCTCATTGCCGACACGTTTCACTATTGCGTCGCGCACAAAGAGCATCTCCGACTCGGTGTGACGAAGATCAAATACACCTATTTCCGACTCAAGTCCGATCATCGTCTCTTCGCGTTTTCTTATAAATCGTTCTTTTTCTTCGATATTTTTTTTTACTTTCTCATGAAACGCGCTTAGCATTTCTTTTTCTTTTACACGTGCGTTCATCGCACACCTCCGGTTATTTGTTTGAGAAATTCTACCCAATAAATAATTTCATCTTCGTGCGGCGTCACGCCGAACATCCTACACTCAACGGTTCCGTGGATACTGATGCGCACAAGGTGATAACAATGTTTCGGATCATCCGAAAAATTTTCCACGGTTGCGGTTTCAAAGAAATGTTCCGCATTCTCGTACTGTGGAGATTTCCATTGTCCCGCCATTTCCTTATAGAGCGCGATGCGCGCTCCCGAAGAATGATCGCCTATGTGTATAAGCTCGCTCGTGTGCGCTGCGCATACGTTATGCACCCGTATTGCCTCGTCTACAGAACCAACTCCAATATGGATGTGCGTTCCAGCGACACGGCACGCGGCGCGGAGGCGATCTTCGGTGATATTCCGCACTATATTTTTGTACCGTTCCAATGGAAATACGTCGAGCGGCATGTCCCGTGCGGCGACTTCTTCGGTTATGATTTTTGCGCTATTTTTTTCCGCAGCATACACCCCATTGTTCGTGTTATGGATAAGGTCGTATTTAAGTTCAAGAAGATTGTTGCGCGGATCCGTTCTGTCTTCCACCTGACAGGCGGAAAGTTCGTGTGTCCAGTGCGGATCTTTTATTTCAGAAAGGAATTTTTCAGCGTGCGGCATATAGAGCCCCTCCGCGTTTTTTAGGAATCGTTCCCGTTCAATTCCGATATACCCATTCATCGCCCGCGAAAAAGCAAATTGCGAAAGAAATTTTTCTTTTGTGTTCATGATGTCTTCTCCATTATTTGGTTTTAAAATGACACGGAAGAAATAAAAAACCTCTTCCGAGGAAGAGGTTTTAAAAGACGAATGAGATTACATTAAAACACCTTCCCCGAGCGAGGTTTGTTGATAAACCAATATGAAAAAGTGTTTATTCGCTGATGCATATTACTTTTTTAGCTTACCCCGACCTCGTGGCGTTTGTAAAGCCCCCTTCCACTGCCGGATGAAATTCTTTAATATCCTCCTTCCCACAACGTCGGTAGATCGTATTGACGAAAGAAATGTGCGTACCCCCTTCTTTCCGCCAAACCCTTCTTTTTGGAGCGCCTTTTCGCGCATGCGCCCGATTGCGCGAATATGGGAAACGGCCATTTCCGGATGAAATTGCGTCAACCGTATGCGATCGCCGATTGCAATTGCTTCAATCTTTGTTTTTTTTGAACTTCCGAGAAGTCTCCATCCGGGAAGCATCTTCTCCGCAATATACCAGTGGCTTTCCATTGCCACGAATCCCTTCCCAACACCACGGAAAAGATAGTCTTTTTCCCCGTTTTTCGTAAGTTCAATATATTCATTTCCGAAATCGCGTCCATTTTTATTTTTTACAATATCTCCTCCAAGCGCCCGCACGGTAAACTGAAGTCCGCCGCACATTCCGAAAATCGGAACATTCTCTTTTTTCAACTTGTTAATAAAGAGATACGTCTTTTTTATCCATGGCGCCTCAGACCCACGAATTGGATTCTCAACCGATCCGCCGATAATCACCATTTGGATGCCGGAAATGTCGGGAAACTTTTTGTGCGCCGCATCAACGATAAAAAAGTCGCTTTTAGGAATATTCAAAAATCGCCGTACGCTTTCCCCATACGAAACGCCTCTGTACACTGTTTTTCTGTCTTCTTTTTTTACTTTTTCGTCTCCCGAAAGAATATCGAGAAATAATATTTTCTTCATTGGTTTCATGTTGATTGTACAATATATCACCCGGGAGAAGTACTCTCCCGGGATATTTTATAAGAAGGGGTTTACTATGCTTTGCACCAGTGAAAATTGATCGCGTATCGATTCGTTGCTTTTCCGAGGAAGCGGCCGTATCTCAATACACAACCGCTCTCCATACCGTTTTAATCTGAAATGCCACCACACCGAACGTATGAAAAGCGGAATATTGAGTGATGCCACTTCTTCGTGCGGAACAAGCTTGTTATTCAGGACCACATTATGCTCCACGAGCCGCTCGCAATAATCCTCAATATTCCGAAAGAAGAGCGGTCCGCCATAACGGTCTGATTTATATCCAGCGGGAGATTCGGCGATATACCTTTTCCACAACGCATCCTGAGGATACTCCGGTAAAAACGTCCATATCTTCTTCCCAAGCTCATTCAACAAAAGAATCGCATTCTCGGGACGGACATCGATCGTAAATTGCACCGATGACGTACGCGCGAGAAGATTCAGTGCTTTTATTCCGTCAAGCGCAAGCCATGTCGCATCACGCTCGTCGGGAATCAAAAGAAGGTTTTCGTCCGACTCAAAGACAGGACCAAGAAACGGATACGCGCCACATCCTCTTGCGACAACCATAAGGCGTTCAAGTACTACAACGGCCTCATCTACCGCGATTTCGCGGGCGCGAGGAGAAAAACTTAACTCGATATTATGCCTTCCAAGCTCATAGAGCATCCTATCGTCTCCATGCACCCTCGTCATTTCGGTAATGGTCACATCGTTCATTGCGGTGACATTCCAGGAATCGTCGTTCCAAAATGAAAAACTCGATCTGAAAATTTTATCCGCGATAGACGATGGTATGGGACGTCCCGCATCATCGATGAACTGAGTTTCCACTTCAATTCCCACTGTTGCGCCGGTCGTGTACGTACCAACCCCTTCGGTAAAGTAACGCACCAACCGATCTACTGTGTTTTTCATCACACACCTCTATTTATTTATAAATGTTCTTTTCCCTCCGGAAACAAAAATCCCTCCAAAGGGAGGGCTGGTTTCGTTTTTTATCGATATTTCGGTACGTTTATACGAACAAAACCAATCCTCCCAAAAGAGAGAAGTTGGTATGGTTGCGATATATTGTATTTCTTACGCTCATATTATTTTTATACCATACATATTCTTATCGCGCAATAGGGAATTTTTTTGCCAGCTTCTGTACCACACCTTTCACTTCCGCGATATTTTTTTTCAAAAGAATTGTCGATATATATTCCGCAATAAGTTTCATTTCCTTTTTCCCCATGCCACGCGTCGTCACCGCCGGCGTACCGATCCGAATCCCGGACGGATCTCCCGGTTTTCGCGTATCAAAGGGGATCATGTTTTTATTAAGAATGATGCCCGCTCTTTCAAGTGCATCGCTCGCGGTTTTTCCCGATATACCACGACTCATCACATCGAGAAGAAAAAGATGTGAATCGGTACCGTTCGAAACAATCCTCCATCCCAGGCGCTCAAGTTCACGTGCAAGTATTTGTGCATTCTCGACAACACGTGCGGCGTAGTTCTTGAATTGGGGGGTTCCCGCCTCATGAAGCGCCACTCCAACCGCCGCGATCTGGTTCATGTGCGGTCCTCCCTGCATCCCCGGGAACACGATTTTACCGATTGCGGGAGTATATTCTTTTTTCGAAAAAATCATTGCCGAACGTGGACCACGAAGGGTTTTATGTGTCGTCGTCGTCACAATATCGGCATACGGAAACGGCGAGTGATAGACCCCTCCCGCGACGAGACCGGCAAAATGAGACATATCAACAAGAAGGAGCGCTCCCACCTCATCCGCAATCGTTCGCATTCTCTTGAAATCGACGATACGCGCATATGCACTCCCTCCGGCGACGATACATTTTGGGCGTGCTATAAGCGCAATATGAAGGAGTTCCCCATAATCGATCTCTTCACTCAATTTATCGACGCCGTACGGAACCTGTTCCCATAGTTTTCCCGTAACACTCACTTTGTGTCCGTGAGTCAGGTGCCCGCCCATATCGAGCGACATTGCCATTATTTTTTCTCCGTGCGGAATAAGCGCATGAAATACCGCAAGATTCGCGGGAGATCCGGAGTAGGGTTGCACGTTAACGTCCCATTTTTTCGATGAAAGTTTGAATAATTTCCGCGCCCGCTGTATTACGAGTTTTTCAAGCGCGTCGATAACAGTATTTCCCGCATAATAACGCGCACCGGGATATCCTTCGGCATATTTATTCACAAACACGCTTCCCAGCGCTTCACGCACGTCTTTTGAAACATAATTTTCGGACGCGATAAGATCGATGGTGTTTTGCTGTCGATTTTCCTCTAAAGAGAGGAGTTTTTTTATTTCTATATCCTTCATTAATCTCAATGTACTGCAAAATAAAAAAAATCGCCATCGGGTGCCGATAGCGATTCGCGAGAAGTCGTTAAAAAAACATCGGTATATACGTGAATACAAGCCCAAGCGCCAGAAAAAACACGACGATGATCACGAGTGTTTTATTTTTTTTCGGATTTAAGAACATATATCCTAATTATAACAGGCTTGCCTGCGGGCTCGGCTCTTCCTCTTTGTATGAAAGTATCACTCGCGCCATTTCGGGTGTGTTTCTCTGGGGAATCCAGAGATATCCCCTTGATTTTATGAGATCGAATACATCTTTGGTTATTTTCACATCCTGCGTGCAATATTCTTTCAATTTTTCGATCTCTCCGTTCCGGTACCAGTCGATTGCATCAAGACCGTGTCCCGTTTTTTTTGCATTCACATTCGCCTCTCCCAAGAGATCGAGACTGATGCGCCGTCCCCATACATTCTCAATTTCCTCGAGAATGTCGTAGTGGGGAATTGCGGCAAGGTTAAACTTAAAATATTTATTCAGTACCGGCACATCGAATCGCTTGCTTGAAAATCCAACAAGGAGTTTCGCTTTCTGAAGAATGTCGCTCAACGCATTAAGTTCGTGTTCGTCGAAACACGTGTATTCGTTTTTTTCGTATGAGTAGATACACACGACAGACACATCGAGTTTTTCGATATTCCGATCGCCGCCGACGTCCGCAAATGTATTCTTTGTTTCTATATCAAATACAATCGTATCCATATTCCAATTTATTAAAGGTATGACGTCCCCGCGTCCGTGTCAATAAAAAAACACGCTCAATGCGTGTTTGTGGTGTTTTTTACCGAATAATATTCGATGCTGCGGTACGCACAGCATCAACGATCGTTTCATCCTCAGCGATGATGCCGCGTTTTTCAAAAAAATCTTTCCATTGCGGCGTGAACGAAAATTCATGAATACACTCTTTTTCCGAGATTGCTGGTTTTCCATATTTTTCAAGCACTGCATTTATGATTTTCGTAAACGTGCGGTCATTTGTTTTTTGAAAAATCTCATACAACTTCACGGCGTTTTTCATATATACCTTTCTCTGTGAATATACTCAAAATAATAAACCACATACGGAAGATGATGTCAAACAAAAGTCGGACAAATGTCCGACTCATTGTGCGCGCTTGAGGGGTCGCCCTCGACTCAAAATGTTTCCGTCGAAACATTTTGGTCTAGGCACCGGCTCGCGGTGCATCGTGCTCGACGCACATCGCTCCGCCGTTCGAATCCCAACAGATGCTTCGCGTCCTGCATGCAAATCCCGCCAGTCTATAGATTGGCGGGATAATTGTGCGCGCTTAGGGATTCGAACCCCAGACCTTCTCGGTGTAAACGAGACGCTCTAACCAACTGAGCTAAGCGCGCGTGTTTTTATATAAGGTGCAGTCGGCTCGGGAGGATTCGAACCTCCAACCAATCGTGTATAAGACGATTGCTCTGCCGTTGAGCTACGAGCCGTGTATCGCGGTCTTACCGCGATGTTTTTATATCATTTCCTGGATGCCCCCGCAACATTACCTTATTACAACCTGTTTTATGCCAAATGATTTTATAAGCGCGGCGAATTCCTCCTGTTCGATCGTCTCCCTCTCGACAAGTATCTTTGCGATGGCATCAAGCGCCTCACGATATACGCTTATTGTCTTTTTCGCCATATCGAAGGCCTTCTTGATGAACCGGCTCACTTCCTCGTCTATTATCTCGCTCGTCTTTTCGGAATAATCCTTTTCCGCGGTTATCTCGCGCCCCAAAAATATCATTTCGTGATTTTTTCCAAGTGTTCGCGGGCCAAGTTTCTCGCTCATCCCATATTGTGTCACGAGTTTATTCGCTATCTCGGTTGCATACTTCAAATCGCTCGACGATCCCGTACTTACATCATGGAATATCGTCGTTTCGGCGACGTATCCTCCGAGCGCGACCGCAAGATCGGCGAGAAATTGTCCTTTTGTCTTAAGATGTCTGTCTTCAACGGGAAGTTTCAGCGTATATCCTCCAGCGAGTCCACGACTGATGATCGTCACCTTGTGCACCGGATCGCTGTCTTTGAGTCCGGCGGCAACAAGCGCGTGTCCCGCCTCATGATACGCCGTAATTTGCTTTTCGTTTTCGGTTATCGCGCGCGACTTTCGCGCCGGACCAAGAAGTACTTTTTCAATCGAGTTGAAAAAATCGTCTTGTGTTATTTTTTTACGATTCGATCGTGCCGCAAGGATCGCCGCCTCATTCGCCAGGTTCGCGAGGTCGGCCCCTGAAAATCCGGGCGTGCGGACCGCGACCGCGCGAATATCCACATTGTCGAGCGGTTTTCCCTTCGCGTGTATTTTCAGTATCGCTTCCCTGTCGTTCAGATCGGGCATATCGAGCACAACGCGCCGGTCGAATCGCCCCGGACGAAGCAGTGCCGAATCAAGCACGTCCGGACGGTTTGTCGCGGCCATAATAATCACGTTCGTGTCGCGCTCAAAACCATCCATCTCGACGAGTATCTGGTTCAGTGTTTGTTCGCGTTCATCGTGTCCTCCTCCAAGACCCGTACCCCGCTCGCGCCCCACCGCATCAATCTCATCGATAAACACGATCGACGGAGCCGCCTTTTTTGCCGTATCAAAAAGGTCCCGTACGCGCGATGCGCCGACACCCACGAACATTTCAACAAACTCCGATGCCGACATATGGAAAAAGGGGACATTTCCTTCTCCCGCGACGGCGCGCGCAAGAAGTGTTTTTCCCGTTCCCGGTTGTCCCATAAGCAGTACACCTCGCGGAATTTTTGCTCCCATATCAAGGAACTTCTGCGGATTTTTGAGAAAATCAACCACTTCCTCAAGCTCCTCTTTCGCTTCTTTCAGTCCCGCGACATCCTTGAATGTTATTTTTTCTCCGATACCGCTCCACAGTTTCATGTTCGCTTTTCCGAAGGAAAACGCCTGGTTCGCTCCGGTCTTTGCCTGGCGAAAAATAAACCAGAAAAGCCCCAACATAAGAATTACCGGCAAAAGCGTGGGGATGATAATACCCATCCAATATTTAAATCCGTTCGGTTCCTCGACCGATATTTCCATCGTTTGCAGTTTTTCCGGTACGACCCCGTAATTCACAATCGTCTCCGAAAATCCCGTTTCCGTTTCCTTTCGCGACTTCACTTCGGTTCCGTCCTTCAGCGAAATTTTCAATTCCTCTCCGTTCACCACGACACGACTCACTTCTCCCGCATTTATCTTCGCTGCGAGATCGCTCAAGGTAAGTGTTTTTGGAGCCGTTTCCTCCACCCCGACAAAAAGCGAAAATACCGCGGTGATCGCAAAGAGGAGAAATACGGCGATCAATAAATTCTTGCTTAAATTTTTCATATATAATTTCGTATGTCCACTCATCATATCGCCCGGTAAAAAAATATGCAAAAAAAGCTGCGGATAAATCCGCAGCGGAAAAAATTCATGAACGAATTATTCTGAGATATTTAAATTCGTTAAGATTGTCCTTTTAATTTCTTCGAATGGGGAATCGGCGTGTTCCTCGGAAAAGCGCGCAATTTCCTGTGTTTTATGAAAAACCACTATTTCGGGTATTCCTTTTTTCGGAACAACGCGTTCTGCCCGTAATAGTATGTCTCTCTTTTTTAATTTCGTGGCAACCGAAATGACGGTGCCCATAACAGTGTTGAGTGCGTCGGAATTTCGATATCTTTTCGCCATGCGTTCCTTACTCCTTTTTATAGATAAATTAGTGAATTAATGTGCGGGTTTTGAGTAAAACACAAAAGCGGACTTTTTGCAAGTCCGCTTTCATTTTCACTCTTATTTTTTACTTTAATTTCAGAAGTATCTTCCGTTCCTCCGGATTCAACGTTTCGATCACAAACTCATACTGCTCACCCTGTTGTAACTTTTTTTTCATTTCTTCAACGCTTCCGAATGAGGCAACATGCACCTGTCCCTGTATTTCTCCGTCAAGATCAATGATCGCTCCGAAAGGATGGAAACTATGCACGCGACCGCGCACGTCCTGCTTTTCTTTATAGATACTATGCACGCGCGTCCATGGATCCGTCTTAAGCGCCTTGAGTGAGAGAGAGATCCGCCCCTCCTTTATTTCCACTATCTTCGCTCTCACCGCGTCATCAACGTGTACGAGTTCTTTCGGATTTTCCACTATCTTATATCCGAGTTCTGAAATATGAATAAGTCCCTCCACCGCAGGATTGTCCGTAAAACGAACGAACACCCCGAAATCGGCAATACCGGAAACTACGCCGTCAATTTCCTGACCGACGGTGTAATTCTGCACCAGCTCCTTCATGCTCACTTCTTTTGCGGCCTTCTCCGAAACAATAAGTTTGTTCGTGCGCGGGTTAACGTCGATTATCCGTACGGGAATTTCCTGACCAACAAGCCCTTCGAGAATTCTCGTAATTTCATCCTTGTTGTTTATCTCATCTTTTCCCTCAAACCCGTTCACAATCTGGGACACCGGAAGAAACGCGGAAAGCCCAAAAAGATCGGCGACCAATCCACCCTTGTTGCACGCGGTTGTTTTTACTTTCAAAATTTCTTCCTGTTCTTTCAGATCCTGCACCAACTCCCAAGACTTTTGCTTGTCTGCCTGAGAGAGCGAAAGTTCTATAAAACCCTCATCGTTGTCCATATCCATAACTTTTCCGTTGATGGCATCTCCGATGTTCAAATTACGGACAACGTCGCGCGCGTTCTGAATCTCTCCGCGATAGACCACTCCCGTCCCATGCGGTCCGAGATCGATCGTAATCATACGACTTCCTTTTTCGAGTATCGTTCCCTCGACAAGATCACCGATGCGAAGCACCTTTAATGATCCTATTTCCGACTTTGTAAGCGACGCAACATTTTGTTCGTCTTGTTTTTGCACTATCGTCATAATGAATATCGTCATGCGCCCGAGGGGCGTAAAACACTATAACAATATTGATAAAGCGGCTCTCTGTCAAATAATGAATGCGTGTCGGCTCGTTGAAAAAAAACAAATAAAACAATACAATGGAACCATATGATCATCACGCGTCAGGAGGAAAATTACTTCAAAATCCAGTCAGGAGATGCGGCACTTCTCATCGATCCCACAAGTCAACGATCGTTCAAGGGTGCAGCTGTGGCGATAAATACCGTCCGTCCGTCATATATAGAATTCGACGGAACGGGCGATTGTTTCTGGATCGACCACCAGGGAGAATATGAGATACAGGGAATTCACGTGCATGGTTGGAACGCGGGGCACGAGGATGGAACCGAAAAAACAATTTATCGAATCGAATTCGACGACATCATCATCTCGGTTCTCGGACACATCACTCAGGAACCGTCGAAAGATTTTTTTGAATACCTTGAAGGGACGGACGTCTTGATCGTCCCCGCGGGAGGAAAACCGTGGATTTCGCAGGCGACACTTTACAAATTCATCCGCCAAATTGAACCGAGTGTCATTATTCCATCGCTTTTTAAAGACCTGAAGCCGTTCCTTAAAGAATGCAATGTTCCGGGAGCAACGAAAGAGGAAAAATTTGTTTTTAAGAAAAAAGATCTTACTCCGGGCGCAATGGAAATAAAGTATTTGGAGGAAAAAAAATAGTATGAAAGAACATTCATCTCCGGGGAGAATACGACGCTTTGTGCGCGCTCTGCAACGCGCTGACACTTCGGTCAAACAACGCTGGTTTTTTGGAAGTGCCGCCATTTCTTTTATTGTTGTATTTACGATCTGGGTCATATACGTAAGCACGACAATAGTGCCTCTTTCGGAAAACATAACCTCAGAAAAGTCGGACTCTTTCGGAAGCACATTTAAAGCGGGAATCGAGAATCTCACGCGGGACCTCGGAGAAAAATACGATACGTTCAAAAAAAATCTCGATAAAAATATCAAAACCATAGAAGAAAAGATAACTGAAACGAACACCATCACAATCGAAGGAACCGACACACAACCTTTTGTTCCCGCGCCGCTTGAAAACGTACCCACAACTCCGCTACCATAAGCGTATATCCGCTCTAACCATTACGATATGAAAAAAACTCGAACTTCCCACGAGGAAAAGGAACCGCGCGCCACAGAGGGGAATATCCACGATCGCGAAATTACCACTGAACTCAAAGAATCGTATCTTGATTACGCGATGTCTGTGATTGTTTCCCGGGCGCTTCCCGATGTGCGCGACGGTCTAAAGCCGGTGCAACGAAGAATTCTCTGGAGTATGTGGGATGCCGGATTGAAACATTCCGTAAAATTCAGAAAATCAGCGAATATCGTCGGAGGGGTTATGGCGCACTATCATCCCCATGGAGATTCTTCTATTTACGACGCGGTTGCGCGTATGGCACAGGACTTTTCGCTTCGCTATCCGCTTGTGCAGGGACAGGGAAACTGGGGATCTGTTGACGGCGACGCACCGGCGGCGATGCGTTACACCGAGGCACGCCTTTCAAAAATATCCGAGGAAATGCTCCTTGATATAGAGAAAGAAACCGTCGATTGGATTCCAAACTACGACAACTCAAAAACAGAGCCAAGTTTTCTCCCCGCAAAACTTCCGAATCTTCTTTTGAATGGTTCCGTCGGTATCGCGGTCGGTATGGCCACAAACATCCCCCCGCATAATCTCTTGGAGCTTTCCGATGCCATCATCCATATCATGGAAAACCCCGATGCGGACACGAAAGACCTTATGAGATTCGTTCCCGGTCCCGATTTTCCGACGGGAGGGATTATTTACGACAAAAAAGCGATAGAAACGGCGTACACCACCGGACGGGGTGGCATTACCATGCGGGCACTCGCGCAGATCGAAGAAAAAAAGAGCGGGAGTTTTCATATCATCATCACTGAAATTCCTTATCAGGTAAATAAATCGACGCTTCTCGAAAAAATAGCCGAACTTGTTCAGGAAAAAAAGATAGAAGGCATC
>JAJZPU010000010.1 GCA_021811055.1 bacterium | reverse complement strand
GGCGTTTCGACGGGAAACATTTTGAAGCCGGAGTGGGTGGATACCATGGCGGACGATCCGGTGGTCTTCGCGATGGCGAACCCCTATCCGGAAATATCCATCGAGGACGCGCGACGCACGAAAATGAAAATATTCGGCACGGGGCGTTCCGACTACCCGAATCAGATCAATAATGTACTCGCGTTTCCAGGAGTGTTTCGTGGTGCGCTCGACTGCCGGGCGCGGGAGATCACGGAAAAAATGAAACTCGCCGCGGCATGGGCACTCGCGGATCTCATAACAAAGCAAAAACTTTCTCCCGAATGCATAATTCCGAGTCCTTTCGATCCCCGCGTTGTGTCCGCTGTCGCGAATGCCGTGAAAAAAGCGGTTTGATTTTTTGAAAAAGCGGCATATCATGAAAGGCAGAATGTTTCATAATCATAAATAATGAATGAGGCGGGTATCATGAAATTAAGGTTTGATGTTTATTATTTTTGTGAACTGAAAAAAAAGTCCGCAACAATGGAAAAAATACGCCGTTATTGCAGCGTTATAGAGTGTCCGCATCTTCTGGCACGAAAAAAGAAAAATTCTCATTCAAAAAAGAACAAACACCGCAAAAAGGAAACAGCTTTTTCCCGACAGTAACGTCGGGAATTTTATTTTTGCGGTATTTTTATAAAAAAACGCCCCGCACAATTCGGGGCTCAGGAAGAATGAACTTCTTCCGTCTTATTTTTTTCTTCGGCGTTCGCGGCTTTCTCCTGAACGTACCGTTTCGCGAAATCCTCGGGACCGCCGTGCTCAATGTACCACCATTCCACCTCTTTGTCGGTGGGTTCATGCCCAAGCTTTTTCCAGGCAAAATACTTGTTTTCGGCGCTGAACATTTCTTCTATTTGGCGCCGCATGTATTCTTCCTGAGAGAGTACCACTCTTCCCATACGCGCCTCCTGTTAACGGAAACCTTCACACATGGTATCACTTTCTTTGCTGTTTGCAATAACATAACAGCAATTACTTTTTTCATCATCAATACCGTTGCGGTGCTCTTCGGCGCGCTTTTATTCATCGTTCACGATGAACCGCAATGGATTCCGGTGCTTGTCATCGAATATACGTGGGCGCTCGACAATATGCGGCACAATCGCCCTTAAACGACATCATAAAGATGTTATAATGAACACATGAAGAAAAAACCCGCGGTCAAAGCGAAGAAAAAAGCAGTCGCGAAAAAGATGTGTCCGGGATGCAAGAAGGGCAAGTGCGTTTGTTAACCAGCGACGAATTCTTCGGTAAAACCCCGCCATTCCATGGAATGGCGGGGTTTTTGTTTCCGCTTGCAAAGAGAAATACGGGATATTACAGTAATGGCAGTTCGTAACAACATGAAGGAGAGGAAGCGGTGTCGGAGACAAAGAAAGCAATAGTAATTACCGGACCTTCGGGAAGCGGCAAGGGAAATGTCGTGAAAAAACTTCTCAAGCGATTTGATTTTTTCGAGTTGTCCATTTCGGCAACCACTCGCGAACCCGGACCCGGAGAGATGTACGGAAAGGATTATTATTTCATTTCTCTCGAAGAGTTCGAAAAAAAGATCGCCGAAAAAGCATTTCTCGAATACGAAGAGGTGTATTCCGGAAGTTTCTATGGAACGCCGAATGAAGAGATCGAAAAGATCGCGCAACGCGGAAAATTTCCTCTTTTTGAAATTGACGTTGCCGGAGCGCTACGGATCAAGGAAATTCTTGGGGACAATGTATTCGTCATTTTTCTCCATCCCGGAGAACCGGTGATCGATATTCTTCGGGAACGCCTTTGGAATCGTGGAAGAGATTCCGGAGAAAAAATAGAAAAGCGGTTGAAAAAAGTTCCAAAGGAGATCGAAATGGGATTTCGCTGCGATCAGATAATCGTCAATCAGAATGGAGAGTTCGATAATGTCATTGAAGTCATCGCGGAGATTGTCGAATCGTTCTTGTTTGAAGAAAAATAAAAAACTGAGCATACCGCTCAGTTTATTTTTTATCTTTTTGCCTTTTTTCTCGTCAGCGTCAAATTTATCTTTTCGCCTTCGAAATCAAAGCATGTCCGCGTTCCGCTGTTCTTCCAGAAACCCAGCGGGGGAGGGATTTTTCCTTTTCCGCCGGCAACATCGACGATATAGGTGGGATAGGCGGGTCCCGAAAGCCGTTTTCGGAGTTCCGTCATGATGTTTTTCTCTTCCTTGAACGAACAGACGCGTCCTCCGAGACCATCCGCGTAATCGCACCTATATATGTAATAGGGGCGAATACCGTTGTGATATAGTGTGGTGAAAAGGTGTTCCAGTGCGTCAACATTATCGTTGATCCCTTTTAGGAAAACCGTCTGAGTACCCACTTCCGCGCCTGTTCTTTTGATTAATTTCAGCACGTTCAGCACCTTTCTCGTGAGTTCGTCCGGATGATTCATATGCACGAATACGTAGAGTGGGCGTCGTTTTGCGATAAAACGCATTTTTTTCAAAAGTTCCTTGAACGGTTTTGTGCGAAAACTGTCGGGGGAGTGGAAGGGCATTCGCGTACCGATGCGTATCACCTTCACGGATTCTATTTTCATCAAAAGATCGAGAGCGTGCATGGTGTCATGCACGGGATACATACCGTCACCGCCGCTTATAATGACGTCATGAACCTCCGGGTGCGTTCGTATGTAGTCGGCTCCCGCTTCGATTTCCTCGTAGGTGAGATCTCCTTCCGGCGATCCGATCTGACGTCTGCGTGTGCAAATTTGACAGTGCCCGGCGCATCGATAGGTGATCTTCCAGAGCACGCGGTTTTTGAATTTGTGGACTATTCCTTTTACGGGAGTATAGCGCTCTTCTTCGCCGAGCGGATCTTCCGGAAACTGATATGCATTCGTTTCACGTCGTGGTTTTTTGAATTGAAGTTTTATGGCGATACTTCCTTTATCGATAAGTTTTTGTACGTACGGGGGAATTCGCTCTTTCATATTTTCTCCTTTCTTAAATATCTGCATATGATGATACGGCGAAATGAATCATTGCTCAATCGCGAAGCGTACCAATGATATAATGGATATATTCAATGCTCGAGAAATATAAAAATGTTTTCATTGTATGTCTCCTCTGTGCTGTTGTGGCGGGGTTGTCGTTTTTTTCTGAACTGGAAACCATTCCATCCGCAATACCCCGCGAGGAAACAAGTGTTTCTGTGGAGAGCATCGTAACTTCTTCCGATCCGCTCCCGCGGAGAAATGAAGAAAAACAAGAAACACCACCACTGGAAGAAGTACAACCAACAAACGCGGATATTAATATTCCTCCACCAGTTCCAGAAAAAATAGAGACGTACGCGGAAGAAAAATTTTCATTGCCCGCGCAGGATATAGACATACAATCACTTGTGGGAATTCAATGTAATTACAAAAACGCCGCGGGAAAAGTGGCGGCAAACAGGGGATCGGGAGTCTTCATTAATTCATCGGGGTATATCCTTACGAATCGTCATCTCGTCGACAGGGCATGGACAAACGCGGCGTATGGGGACAATCTGGATCTTTCGTTCGTACTTGAGGATTGCGATATACGGTTTTACGAAAACGCCGCAACGATTTCTTCGGAGACTCCTGATGCGAGATTTTTCGAACTCGGTATGCCGGACTTCAAGGCCGTGGTCGCATTTCTCCCAAACGAAGAGGGACTTTCCGATACGGAGTCGAAGCGGCTCGATTTTGCGATCCTTCGGGTGACGAAAAAAAATGAAAGCAAATATTTGCCGTACGAGAATCCGAAAATACACGCAGCGGCGGTATTTCTTCCGAAAGAAGATACGATGGGTGACTGGATCACCGAGATAAAAAAGAAAACCTTTCTTGCTCTTGGATTTCCTTTCCAGGGATTGAGTGCGAATCCTGAAATATATTTTCAGGAATACCGCCTTTTTTCGAAGCAGGGAACCATTGTTGATGTCTACGGCGGTGATTTGTTTTTCCTTAATAAATCCTTCCTTTTCAAAACGGAAATAGAACCGGATGCGTATGGGGGTCGTTCCGGATCGCCGATGTTTTACCGCGGATATGTCGTGGGAGTGTTTATGACGGTGGGCATTCCTCCGAAAGATACGAGCACGAAATTCATCACAAGCACGCAACTTTCCCTTTCCGCAATTTCCGAAAATCTCGGAATGGAGAAGACGCGAGAGCTTTTCGAAAATATCGCGTTTCGGTAGATAATTGTTTTGTTTGATATACTTATCGTATGGATACTCTATCGCCACATGTGAGGCCGTCATGGGACGAATATTTCATGGAGATCACCCGTGCCGTCGCGAAGCGGGCGACATGTGATCGGGGGCGGTCGGGGTGCGTTATTGCGCGCGACAAACAGGTGCTTGTGACGGGATATGTGGGATCGCCGCGCGGGACTCCGCATTGCGATGAGATGGGGCATCAGCTTAAAAAAATCACGCATGAGGACGGAACGCAGACGGAACATTGCACCCGCACGACGCACGCCGAGCAAAATGCGATTGTGCAGGCGGCGCGACTTGGCATCTCGATTGATGGGGGAACGCTTTATTGCACCATGACGCCATGTGCAACATGCGCGAAGATAATAATCAACGCGGGAATACAAAGGATCGTCTGTGAAAAGAAGTATCACGCAGGAGCGGAGAGCGAGAAATTGTTTTCCGATGTCGGCGTCGCGGTCTTCTATTTCAGCGGAGAAGAGATGCGATATACGAACTAGCGAGATCTCCCTTGTGGATAACCACGTATGTTGACTATACCCCCCAGGGGTATATTGTATGTGTATGGCACAAAATGAAAAACAGAAACTCGTCCGTCGTTTGAAAATAGTCGAGGGACAAGTGCGCGGTCTTCAGGAACTTATCGCGAAAGACCGGTATTGCATCGATATCATCACCCAAACATCCGCGGTGAAACAGGCGCTTTCGACGATTGAGGACATTCTTCTCGCGAATCATCTCGGAACCTGCGCGATGCACCAGATGACCCACGGACAGGTCGCAAAAGCGAAAAACGAGATACTAAAGGTATATCGCTTAAAAAGAAAATAATATGCACACCGAGAAATACAAGATAAAAGGAATGCATTGTACCTCCTGTTCTTCGATTGTCGAAAAGACACTGCAAAAAATCGAGGGTGTTCATTCAGTGGAGGTGAATTATGCCACGGAGACTGCAAAGGTATCGTTCAACGGCGCAAAGATGGATCCGCGCGTGCTTTCGGAACACGTGGAACCTCTCGGATATTCGCTCATGGAGGAAGAAACGGCGTCGTCCATGGGAATGTCCGCGGACGAACACCGAGAACATATTGGACTCAATCGATCAAAACAGGAAAAACTCGAGGAGCTTGAAAGGATGAGAAGAAAAGTCATGTTCGCGATCCCGCTCGCATTCATAAGCGTGTTTATCATGGGATGGGAAATTTTTGCAAAAGTTGGTTTTGTTCCCGACATGTCTTTTGTTTGGAAGGAGTTTTTTCATCACCTCCTGCCGCTCATGGCCACGTACGTATTGTTCGTGGTCGGAAAACCATATCTTTCGGGTTTTTTTAGATTTCTTCGATATGGAAAAGCGAACATGGATACCTTGATCGGCATGGGGACGCTTGTCGCATATATATATAGTTTTCTCGTGAGCGCGTTCGAAGAGACACTGCGGCCGTTTATCAATGTCGAAAATTCATATTACGACATTACGATCGTCGTCATTACATTCATCGCGCTCGGAAAATATCTTGAAATGAGATCGAAGCTAAAGACGGGGGACGCGATAGAGAAACTTCTCGCGTTACAGGCAAAAACGGCACTCGTCGTCCGTGATAACAAAGAGATCGAAATTCCGATCAATGAGGTCGTCCGTGGCGATCGTGTCATCGTAAAACCCGCGGGAAGAATTCCGGTTGATGGAATTATTACAGAAGGATCTTCGTATATCGACGAAGCGATGATCACCGGGGAACCAGTTCCTGTGGAAAAGAAAATCGGAGACCCCGTGATTGCCGGAACCATAAATACAAGCGGAGCATTCACGTTCAAGGCGACAAATGTCGGTGCGGAAACGACGCTCGCCCGTATCGTGAAAATGGTGGAGGACGCACAGGGAAGCAAGGCGCCGATACAGGCGTTGGCGGATAAAATATCGAGCGTATTCGTCCCTTTCGTTCTTGTTATCTCGTTTTTTACGCTTGGCGCGTGGCTTCTTGTCGGCACACCCTATCTGGGTTTTTCGCAGGCGCTCTCCTTCGGTCTCACGTCGTTCGTGGGAGTGCTTGTCATCGCGTGTCCATGTGCGTTGGGACTTGCGACGCCCACGGCGATTATCGTCGGTGTCGGTAAGGGAGCACGAGAGGGTATTTTAATAAAGGATGCCGCGACGCTTGAAAAACTTCATAAAGTGAATGTTGTTGTTGTCGATAAAACGGGGACCATCACCCGCGGCAAACCCGAACTTCTCACGTTTCGAAATTATTCCGACAGAGGCGACAACGAACTCATTTCTCTTTTGGCGGCACTCGAGAAAAAATCGGAACATCCGATCGCGAATGCCGTTGTCTCATACGCGGAAGAAAGGAAATTATCCATGGGAGCGGTCGAGAAATTTGATTCAATGAAAGGGAAGGGTGTCCGTGGAACGATCGGCGGAACGGAATATTTTGCCGGAAGCGTAAAACTTGTAGAGGATCTAAAAATTTCGTTCGATGTCCGGTCAATCGAGAAAGACACGAACGAAGGGAAGACTCCCGTCATTCTTGCGACAAAAGAAAAAGTGCTTGGTGTGGCGATGGTTGCGGACATGGTGAAGCCGGAAGCGGCGGAAGCAATCACCCGTCTCCATACGCTCGGTATCGCGGTCGTAATGCTTACGGGTGACGATAAGAATACCGCTCGTCATATTGCCGATGTTGTGGGCATCGACGATGTAGTCGCGGAAGTGATGCCGGAAGATAAGTTGAAAAAAATAAAAGAACTGCAATCGCAGGGGAAAATAGTCGCGATGGCGGGAGATGGCGTGAACGACGCGCCGGCACTTGCGCAGGCGGACGTGGGGATTGCAATGGCGACCGGAACCGATGTCGCGATAGAATCCGCGGGTATCACGCTTCTTCACGGCGATATTTCAAAGCTCGTAAAAGCGATCGGACTTTCGAAAGCGACGATGCGCGGTATTCGACAGAATCTTTTCTGGGCATTTATTTACAACGTCATCGGTATTCCCGTTGCCGCGGGACTTTTATACCCGATTTGGGGTATTGTGTTGAATCCGATTTTTGCCGGACTCGCGATGGCGTTTTCCAGCGTGTCGGTTGTCGGAAATTCATTGCGTCTGAAAACAAAAAAGATATAAATATATGCAAACAAAAAAATATATATTCCATGTGCACGGAATGCATTGCGCTTCGTGTGTTGCGCGCATCGAAGAAGTACTGAAGGATATACAAGCGGTGAAAAAAGCGAAGGTGAATCTCCATACGGGCGAAGCGGCAGTGGAAGGGGAATGGAAAGAAGATCCCGATGCGATAGCGAAAACACTCACATCTCATGTCGAAAAATACGGATATACGTTTTCGCTCGAAAAAGAAAAGAAGGAGAGAAAATGGAATGAGTTTCTCTACGCATTCCCAATCGCCGCGGCGTTCATTGTCGGTTTTATATTTTTGCAAAAAATCGGATTGGTGAATATGATCACGACGGGGGAGGTGGGGTACGGAACGGCGTTTTTGATCGGACTCATCGCATCGGTGTCCACATGTCTTGCGGTTGTGGGCGGTCTTGCTCTTTCGCTTTCCGCGAACTATGCGAAGGAAGGAAGCGGATGGAAACCGCAGATGTTGTTTCACGGGGGACGTCTTATCGGATTTTTCATCCTCGGCGGGGTGATCGGTCTTCTCGGAGGATCGTTTCGTATTGGGCAGACCGGAAATATGATCTTGGGTGGGTTGGTTGCGTTTGTAATGCTTATTCTCGGAGTGAATCTTCTCGACGTTTTTCACGGAGCGAAGAGATTTCAATTTACGATGCCGAAAACAATAGGAAAAAAGATCATGAGAGAGCGGGAGGTGGTGCATGGAATCACTCCTTTTATGATTGGCGCGGTCACTTTTTTTCTTCCGTGCGGATTCACGCAATCAATGCAATTGTATGCGCTTTCTACAGGGAGTTTCATTCGTGGCGCGGGCATCATGCTTGTGTTCGCGCTCGGAACACTGCCGATACTAAGCCTACTTTCCTTCAGTTCGGTGAATATAAAGGAAAAGTCATGGAACGGGATATTTTTTAAAACAGCAGGACTTGTCGTTATCGTTCTCGCACTTTTCAATTTGGTGAATGTACTTGTCGTCTCGGGCATCATAGATCCCGTATTTAATTTTTAATATATGAATAAATCAATGATTATTTCCGTCGGTGTCGCCGTTCTTCTCGTCGGAGGAGCGATGGTATACGCTTCGCGTGATCGCACGCCATCCGTTCCGGACGGTCAAAAAAAAGAAGTAGTAAAAATTGTCGACGGAAAACAAATAATCGAAGTATCTGCAAAGGGCGGATATTATCCGAGAAAGATCGTCGCACAGGCGGGGATGGAGACGATACTGCGCATGAAGACAAACGGAACATTCGATTGTTCCTCATCCCTCGCTATCCCGAAACTGAATTATCGTACATCGCTTCCTCCCTCGGGGACCGTGGATATTCCGATTTCCGCATCCGCTTCGAACGGAATACTTCGCGGTCTGTGTAGCATGGGAATGTATAGTTTTGAGATCAATTTCGAATGAGATGCTGAAAAACATATCCGGTTCGGGTATAATGAGACGGACGCATGCCCATTCTCATAAAAAACGGACTTGTATATGACGGCACCGGTACGGCTCCCGTAAAACGGGATATTCTCGTGGAGAGAAAACGCATCGTGAAAATAGGCGAGACACTGAAAGCGGTTCGGGTGAGTGAGGTCATCGATGCCACGGGCGCTTTTGTCGTTCCGGGATTCGTCGACGTGCACTCACATTCGGACCATAATTTAAGCATTTTTTCGGATCCGGAACAGGAAGAGTGTGTCCGAGAGGGAATCACAACGATTGTCGGTGGTAACTGCGGAAAATCACTTGTTCCGTTCGCTCCGCGGATATTGAAAACACTTTCCGATTGGGAGGCGGGTTTTTCCTCATTGAGCGTTGATTGGGTCACTGCCCGTGATTTTTTCGCGTCGCTTTATAAAAAAGGGTTGGGAGTGAATTTTGGAACGCTTATAGGACTCGGTACGCTCCGCGCGTTTACGAACAGGGGATCGCTCCAGGATTTCACCGATGTGGAACTGCAATTCGCAAAAAAGATACTCGAAGACAGTTTTCGCGCCGGTGCGCTCGGTTTTTCGAGCGGATTCGAATATGCCGATGAGTGCGGAGTGTCCGCACGTGAAGTGGATGAATATATACGGATTGTAAAACAGTTTGACGGAGTGTATGCGGTGCATCTCAAAAATAGCGAAAGCGGCATGCCGCACGCGCTTCGCGAGACGGTTTCTTTGGCAAAAAAATACGGAGTGCGTGCCGAGATAAGTCATTTCATTCCAGACGAAGAACATCTTTCGGAGTACGCGGAGGGACTTGCTTATATCGAAGAGGAGGGCTCGGCGCTCGAGATACATTTCGATGTTTCTCCGCTCGGTACGCGCGCATTTTCGGTATCCGCATTTCTTCCCAAGTGGGTGAAAGAAGAGGGATACGACGCGCTTATGCGACATATTTCTTCTCCGCATATGCGTGAACGCATTCTTTCACACATGAAAACACTGCCATTCCATAAAATACGCATCATTCGTGCGACATCGCCATCGGGATTTCTTGTGGGAAAAAAGATATCGGACTTTGCGGAAAGTCTGCATGTCGACGGGGCGCGTGCGATTTTAAAACTTATGGAAATATCGGCAGGCACGGCGCTCTGCGCGTTCGAGAACGTTTCTCTCGACGCATATTTTCCGTTCGTACGCTCCCCGTACTCCATCGTTGCTTCCCACAGTGCGGGAACGGGATTAAGGGAAAACATATCCGGATCTGAACGGGGAGTTTTTTCGAAATTTCTTTCCCGCGCGTACGAAGAGACGGCCGTGCCGTTTGAAAAAATAATAATGAAATGTACGTCTATTCCCGCGAGGAAATACAAAATCGGAAAACGGGGAATGCTTCGTGAAGGATATTATGCCGACATCGCGGTACTCAGGGATTTTGTGCCAAGCGACGTGTTTGTAAACGGATCGTGTGTGTTGCACGAAGGAAAACCGACACATGCGCGCTCCGGTCATATCCTGAAAAAGAAGGAAAATACATTGTTATGAGACTTTCACGAGGCGGCACCCCCGATTACGTATTCATAGGGATTATTGTAATACTCACTGTCATAGGGCTCGTGATGCTTGCGAGTGCGTCATCCGATCTTGCTCAGGAGCGATTTGGGAACAGTTATTACTATATAACGCATCAGATAGTGAACGGACTTTTGGTCGGCGTTATCGGATTTTTTATCGGTCTTTTTGTGCCGCTTAAATTGTGGGAAAAATATTCTCTTTATATTTTTCTTTTGAGTCTCGCACTCCTCGCGCTTGTATTCGTTCCGTCTCTCGGAGTATACACGAAAGGCGCGGAGCGATGGCTGAATATCGGCGGCTTTAATTTCCAGCCGGGAGAACTTTTGAAACTTACATTTCTTATATTCCTTTCCGCGTGGGCAGCGCGCGACAAAGAGCGTGGAAAAACAATCTCGCGCGGACTTATTCCGTTCATTTTCATACTTGGAGTTCCCGTGGGACTTCTTTTTCTTCAGCCCGCAACCACCATTGCCGTCATTCTTGTCGGGGCTGTGCTTGCCGCGTATTTCGCCGCGGGGGCGAAGGTGCGGTATATCATCGCTATCATTCTTCTTGGTATCATCGCGGTTGGTATCCTTATATCAACGACCGACTATCGAATGGATCGCATCACGAGCTATCTGAATCCGGATTCCGATCCGCTCGGAAAAACATATCACATAAGCCAGTCGTTGAATGCCATCGGCGCGGGAGGGCTGTGGGGTGTTGGGTTCGGAAATTCAACCACAAAGTTGAAATATCTTCCCGAGCCGATCGGAGATTCCATTTTCGCCGTCATAGGGGAAGAGTTCGGTTTCGTGGGATCGATGTTCGTGGTACTACTTTTCGGTGTATTCATATGGCGGGGATTTTTCATCGCGCGGCGCGCGCGGGATAATTTTTCTCGTTCACTGGCGGTCGGATTCACGACACTCATCGGGTTTCAGGCGTTCGTCAATATAGGAGCCATATCGGGACTTTTGCCGCTCACCGGGATACCATTGCCCTTCATAAGCTACGGAGGCACTGCGCTTGCGGTATTTTTGACGATGTGCGGCATTCTTGCTAACATATCAAGGAGCAGGCGATAAGCTTCTTTTCTTTGCGTCGCGAGCTCACCACTATTTTATGATACGAGTGTTACTTGTCGGCGGGGGAAGCGGCGGCCACATTTATCCGCTTTTGGCGGTTGCCGAAGAATTTTCGCGGATGCAGGGCATATCCGTGAAGCTTTCCTACATCGGACCGAAAAATGCGTTGAATCAGGAATTCGTCGATCGCGACATTCCAGTCTATACGATTGCCTCGAGCAAGATCCGCAGATATTTTTCTTTGCATAATTTTTTGGATATTCCGAAATTCTTTTGGAGTATATTCCAGGCGTTATACCGGCTGTACCGGCTCATGCCCGACGTTGTTTTTTCGAAAGGAGGTCCCGGATCCCTTGCGGTGGTACTTGCCGCGCGTTTTTATTTTATCCCCGTGCTCGTTCATGAATCCGATGCCGTTCCGGGGCTTACGAATAAAATATCCGGACGCCTCGCACAGCGGGTGGCGGTCTCGTTTCCCGAAGCGGAAAAATATTTTTCAAAAAAGAAGGTAGCGTTCACGGGAAATCCGCTCCGCGCGGAGCTCATGGAGGGAATGCTCGACCGGGAAAAAGCACGGAGAAAACTCGGATTTCAAACCGATATGCCCTTATTGCTCGTACTTGGCGGGTCGAGGGGCGCCGAACAGCTGAATAATTTTGTTCTCGACAATCTTCCGGCGCTTGTCGCGTTCGTGCAAGTAATACACCAGTCGGGAACAGAAGCGTTTTCTTCGGTTGCCACCGCCGCACACGCGACACTTCGCGGCATCGGGCCCACGGTCGCGGAAAGATATCGCGTCATAGATCACATGAACACGGGCACGTTGCGCGACGCCTTATGCGCCGCCGACATTGTGCTGTCTCGTTCCGGTTCCACAATCGCGGAAATAGCCGCGTTCGGAAAGCCGTCCATCCTCGTTCCGCTTGAATCGTCCGCGAACGATCATCAACGGGCAAATGCGTACAGCTATGCCGCATCGGGAGCCGCGGAGGTATTTGACGGAAAGAACTTCACTTATCACGTTGTGGAGCTGAAAATGAAGGAGATTCTCGAACATCCGGAGATGTACGAAAAAATGAGCACGGCGGCGAAAAGATTTTCCCGTCTTGACGCGACGCAAAACATCGCGAACGAGATCATACGACTTACGGCGCTCGGAAAATAAAAATATGTTCGGACAAAAAAAACACGTGCGTGTACGTTTCGCTCCGTCTCCGACGGGTCCCTTGAATTTCGGCGGTGTGCGCACGGCTCTTTTCAACTGGCTCTTCGCGAAACACGAAGGAGGATATTTCATCCTTCGCATCGAGGATACCGACAAGGAGCGGTCGCGTCCGGAATTCGAAACCGATATTAAAGAGAGTCTTTCGTGGCTCGGGTTGCACTGGGACGAGCTCTACAAGCAGACGGATCGAATTGCCGAATATGAAAAATATCTTACATCACTTCTCGAAAGAAATATTGCGTACTATTGTTTTTGTTCGGAAGAAGATCTGGTGAAGGACGAAGAAGCGCAGATGAGTCAGGGAATTCCTCCGAAATACAGCGGCCGGTGCAGGACTATTCCCTTCGAGGAAGCAACAGCGCGCGCAAAAAAAGAAAAGCATGTCATTCGCCTCAAGGTTCCGGAAAAAGAATTGTCCTTTCACGATCTGATCCGGGGAAAAGTCACGTTTCATCTCGGTCTTGTCGGAGATTTTATCATAGCGAAAAGCCTGAAAGAACCGCTCTATAATTTCGCGAATGTCATCGATGACGCGGAAATGGAGATTACACACGTGGTGCGCGGTGAAGAACATATTTCAAATACACCCCGGCAGATAGCGATCCAGGAAGCGCTTGGATTTTCTCCGCTTATCTACGCGCATCTTCCCCTTATCCTCGGCGCGAACAAAAAGAAACTCTCAAAACGCGATCTCGCGAAGTCCATCTCCGATTATCGAAGAGAGGGATACTTACCGCACGCGGTACTCAACTTTCTCGTGCTTCTCGGCTGGCATCCGAAAGAGGACAAGGAGATCCTTTCCGTCGAGGAGATGCAGAAAGAATTCTCTTTCGATCGCGTGCAGAAAGCGGGAGGAATATTTAACATAGAAAAGCTCGACTGGTTCAACGGGTACTATATCCGCGCATTGAGCGACGAGACACTCGCGTTGCTTCTCGAGGAATTGGTGCCGCCCGCATGGATGAACGACAGAAATAAATTCGTAAAAACGGTGAGCGTTGAAAAAGAACGCATGAAGAAGCTCACTGATTTTGCCGGAGCGGTGAAATTTCTTTTCGAACTTCCCGTATACGCGCCGGAACTTCTTCTATGGAAGCATACCCCCGCGGCAACCATTGCCGGAAACTTAAAGGAAGCAATCGGTATTTTCGAGGGGATCGCCGAAGAAGATTTTCATAAAAGAACGATCGAATCAAAAATGATGCTTTTTGCGGAAATGCGCGGAAGGGGAGAGGTACTGTGGCCGATCCGCGTCGCACTTTCGGGAAATGGTGCATCGCCGGGACCATTCGATCTCGCCGACATTCTCGGAAAACGCGAAACACTTCTGCGTATGAAACATGCGTATGCATTGCTTTCAAAAAAACATGAAGCGGAATAAGCGATTCGTTTTTCTGTTTCTTTTTGCCGTTGTGTTCGGCATGTTTCCCTCGGGTGTTTTTGGGCAGGCGTCCACCGAACTTCGAAAACTCATCGACGAGAAGGCATCCGCCCTGAAAGAACTTGAAACCCAACGGAAAGAACTCCAGAAACAGCTCGATGCGGTAAGCGGAACCAGTAATAAGCTTTCGGGAGAAATTCAATATATGAACAGCACGATCAATCAGCTGAATATGCTCGTGCGATCGAACGAGTTGACCGTCGAAAAACTCAATCTCGAGATAACGTCGTTGCGGGACGAGATAAACGAAACTGAAGAAAATATCGCGAACAAAAAGCAGGCGGTGGCGAAACTTTTTTCCGAATTACAGCAAAAGGACAGCGAGAACTTTCTCGTCATCTTTTTAAGGAATAGGAGTCTCGCCGAAGCCGTGGGAGAAGTACAAACCATATCGAATCTCAACAACAGTCTTTTGGTGCGTCTTCGTGAATTGACCGAGTTGCAAAGTGCGTTAAACGAAAAAGTGAATGAACAAAAGAATAAAAAACAAAGTAAGGAGGTGGAGAGCGTAAGTCTGAAAGACAGACAATATATATTGCAGGATCAAAAGAAAGAAAAACAAACGCTTCTTTCGCAGACAAAAAATCAGGAAAAAGTATATGAAAACCAGATAGACGAATTGAAAAAATTACAGGATGAAATATCGTCGGACATAGAAGAGATAGAAAACGAACTTCGGAAAAGCATCGATCCGAATTTGTTGCCGCTTTCACGTCCCGGAGTGCTTTTGTGGCCGGTGCCCGAGGGACGTCTCACGCAGGCGTACGGAAGAACATCTTTTGCGGCGAAGAATTACAAGAGTCAATATCATAACGGTTTGGATCTCGGAAGATTTCTTGGAGCGGAAATCGTCGCCGCGGAAGACGGCAAGGTCATCAATGTGGGAAATCAGGATAATTACTGTCGGCGTGCCGCGTACGGGAAATTTGTCGTTATAAAACATAATAACGGACTCACAACGCTTTACGGACACATGTCCCGCTATATTGTCTCCATTGGAACGACGGTGAAGAGGGGAGATGTGATCGGCTACATGGGACGTACCGGATGGGCGACGGGTCCCCACTTGCATTTCACCGTATTCGCCTCGAATACACTGACCCCCGCACGCGCCGGATTTCCCGAAGGAACTCAGGCATCGCGCGCATGCGGACCGATGCCCGTCGGTGGAGATATGGATCCGACAAAATATCTTGAAATACCCTCTTAAACGACACTATGAGCGACCACAAGAATACATATATTGCCGTTTCGTTCCTTCAATCCGCCGCATGGGCGGAGTTTCAAACGGAACTATTGGGAAAAAAAACCGTGCGTATCGATACGGAGAATCTTTCGGGAAGGGTTATCCGCGCGTCCGTCGGATACGGAAATTATTATGCGTATACTCCGCACGGTCCGTCCGGAAATTATACGCAAGCATCTCTTGCCGCGTTCACACACGCCGTAAGAGAAAATCAGGAACTTCGAAAATCATTTTTTCTCCGCATCGAGCCCTTTTTCCGATTTTCGGCGCCGCTTTCGGATATGTTAAAAGATGCGGGTTTCACGAAGGTAAACAATGTTCAACCCGAAGAAACGATCGTGCTGGATCTTTTGGAGGAAGAAGATGCTCTTTTGAAACATATGGAACACAATACGCGGTACTCGATACGCGCCGCGGCACGCCGTGGAGTGTCCGTTACGGCATTTTCCGCATCGGACGCCGTTTCAAAAAACGCATTCCGTGAATTTTGGGGGATGTTTCTTGAAACCAATATGCGGCATCGACTGCGTTTTTATCCCGAGGCGTATTACCGCGGAGTATGCGCTTTGAACGGAGACTGTTTTTCAAAAACATATATCGCGTATCACGGGAACACGGCGGTCGCCGCCGCGGTCATTGTGTTCTTTCGCGGGAGAGCAACCTATTTGTATGCATCGTCCCGTTCGGGGTTCGGAAACCTGAATGCCCCGACGCTTCTTTTGTGGTCCGCGATCCTCGACGCGAAAAAAATGGGATACACCTCCTTTGATTTTTGGGGAGCGAGCGATACGAAGAAGGAATGGGCCAGAGTTACCGCGTTCAAAAAAAGTTTCGGCGGCACTCCCGTGCGATATATGGGCTCATGGGATTACGTGTATAATAAACCGAAATATATCGCATACACCATGCTCAAAAAAATACTATGAAACGCGTCATAAAAAAATTGGTTCCCAAAGGCATGTTGCGCGCGTATCATTTTTTTCTCGCGTACATCGCCGCAATTTGTTTTGGATTCCCGTCACGGCGGATGGTCATTATCGGCGTTCTCGGAACGCGGGGAAAGACCACTGTCGCGAATCTTATCTGGTCCTGCCTTGATGCCGCCGGATATACGGCGGGACTTACGGGAACGGCGAATATACGCGTGGGGAAAAAAGAACGTCTTAACCCGTTCCATATGACGATGCCCGGACGGTTCGCGATGCAACGGATGCTCGCCGAAATGCGCGGCGCCGGATGCCAGTTCGCGATTGTCGAAACGCCTTCCGAGGGCGTGGAACAGTCACGGAACGTCGGCATCGCGTATGATGTCGTGATCATGACGACGCTGTATCCGGAGTATCTCGAAACGCATAATTGGAGTTTCGAACGGTGCAAAGAGATGCATCAAAGGGTTTTTGCCACGCTGAAGAAACAACCGATAAAACATTTTCACGGAGAGAAAGTACCGAAAACGATAATCGTCAATGCCGATATGGAAGACAAGGATCTGTTTCTTAAATATCCCGCGGACAGGAAGATCACCTACGGAGTGAAGAACAACGCCGACATACGCGCGACGGACATTCGTGAAGACGCGGAAGGACACGCGGACTTTTCCGTCGAGTCCGCGCATTACACGCTCGGGGTGAAGGGAGGATTCAATGTTTCGAATGCGCTTGCGGCGATCTCGTGCGTTTCGGCACTCGGAATAAAACAGGAAGCGATCGAAAAGGGACTTCGCGCGCTTACGCTCGTTCCGGGAAGAATGGAAGAGATACAGAACGATCGCGGCATCACCGTATTCGTCGATTACGCGCACGATGCGATAAGTCTCGAGACCGCGCTTTCTTCTCTTCTAAAAACAAAAAAGAAGGAAAATAAATTCATCGTACTTACCGGCGGGCAGGGCGGCGGCCGCGACAAGGAAAAACGTCCGGTCATGGGTCAAATCGCGGCGCACTACGCGGATTATGTCATTGTTGCGAACGAGGACCCGTACGAGGATGACCCGAAAACCATCGTGGAAGAAATCGCGTCCGGAAGCGAAGCCGCGGGAAAGGTGCGCGGAAAGAATCTTTTTTTGGAAATGGATCGCCGTGCCGCGATAAAGAAAGCGCTTTCTCTTTCGAATATCGGAGATATCGTCTTCATCGGGGGGAAAGGATCGGAACAATCCATGGAAGTGAAGGGCGGGAAAATTCCGTGGGACGATAGGGAAGTGGTGCGCGAAGAATTAGGGTCCATGATGCGGAAAGCATAAAAATGGTATAATAAGGACAATGACGACAAAGATTTTTCTTTTTTCTCTCGTATGCGCGTTCGTGCTCTTCCCCGTGGGAAAAACATCCGCGGAAACAACGAGTATCTCGGTGCCGAAACCAATAGGAGACTTTGTTGAATCCCTCAAAGAGATAAACATTGACAATATTGATAAAAATATTTCTGATAATATTTCGTTCGATGGAACGGTCGTAACGGAAAAACTCTCGAATATGGGAATTCAAGGAGTGTGGGATGCGGCAAATGGCTGGATGGAAGAGACACTTGGTATCAGTTTGGGACAGATAATCAAGGCGGTCGGAAATCTCATAATGTGGGTGCTTGAGCTTATGATCGGACTCATAAAGGGCGGCTTGAGCGAGATCGGCGCATAGGACACCAAGGGATAGATATAGGAAGACCATTCCGGGAAAGAATCCCGGATTTTTTATTATAAGGATGCGGATAAATTTAGAATGCCTTGATTGTGGGTGAATGTGCCGGATATATGTATCTGTACGCACAATCGCGAAGATGTTTTCCAAACATTATTTCATAATGTCGCAAAGAGTGCTTTTCCGACCTAAAAGCATTTAGGTCGGAAAAGCACGATACCTTTCACGACATTCTAATGTCGTAAAAGGTATATTGTGCGACAGATACGAATGTAATTAAAACCGGCAGGAGGGGTCTCCTCTGCCGGATAAGATGCTACTATTCCCGCACTTTGAAGCGGATGAATTCTTTTGAAGCGAATGGGCACTCATGCACGATATTTTTTATTCCGTCCTGGCGTAGAAAAACCATATTCATAAGTGCAACGGGACAGATCTCATCATCTTCCAGTTCCATTGAGACAGTCCCCCGCAGGAGCAGCTTCGCCCCTTCGAAAACCTTCATTGCATTCCAGGCGAGATTTCTTTCGACTTGTTTCGGGTCTTTTGTGTCTTTTTCGATCTCATTTAGGAGATCAAGTGTATGTTTCATTTTTTTGCACATGATTCTGTGACGCACGCCCGATTGTCTGGAACAGACGGATTCAATGTGATTTGCCATTTCTTTTTCCTTTTGAGTTATGAAGAAAACTGCCTATAATGTAGAGTATGACACGAAATAATTCAACCCCGTAATGAGAATTAAACCATTATGTGGGTAATAATATATAAATAAAATATGCATCAATTTTATCACACAGCGACAAATACGGGGTCAACTCCTTTTTCCGAAATATCCCCGAAATCGGTCTATTTCATAGGAATAGGAGGAATCGGTATGAGCGCTCTTGCGCGCTGGTTTTTGGGTCATAAATGGTCCGTCATCGGTTCCGATATTGCGGAGAGTGAAGTAATTCAAAACCTGAAAAACGAAGGCGTAGGGGTCAAAATAGGCCAAAAAAAGGCGAATATACCGAAAAATATAGGATTATTCGTATATAATCAGGCAATTCCTCCGAAAAACGAGGAGCTCTCCGAAGCGAAGAAACGCGGAGTTCCCGTGCTTTCATATGCGGAGGCGGTGGGGTTTCTCACGCGGTATTACGAGACCTGCGCTGTTGCCGGAGCCCATGGAAAAAGCACGACGTCCTCTCTTCTCTCTTTGGCACTTCTGAAGGGCGGAGTCGATCCGACGATAATTGTCGGAACACTTTTGAAAGAACTTGGAAATAAAAATTTCCACAAAGGAAAGAGTGATACGCTTGTGCTTGAGGCCGACGAATTTCACAGCTCATTTTTGAATTATGCTCCGCGATATGCCGTGATCACGAATATCGACCGGGAGCATCTCGATTGGTACGAGAATTTCGGGAACGTGAAACGCGCCTTCCTGGAATTCATAAAAAATGTCCGTTCCGGAGGGTATCTTGTCTTGAATAAGGATAATTCGAATCTCCGCTCTTTGGAAAAGAAGATCGGGGCGATATCAAAAAAGAACGGGCTCACCCACGTCTGGTATTCGCTGAAGGATGCCGCCGTGAAAAAAGTGCGTCGCGCGATGGCGCACATTCCCGGTGAGCATATGGTTTCGAATGCGTATGCCGCGTTCTTGCTTGCGCGAAAACTGGGGGTGAAAGAGAAAGATATTCTTTCGGCATTTCGGGTATACCATGGCGTATGGCGAAGGATGGAATACAAGGGACAGATCAAAATTAAAAATTCAAAACTTAAAATTGATATCTATGACGACTACGGACATCA
>JAJZPU010000009.1 GCA_021811055.1 bacterium | reverse complement strand
AGAAATTTTATTTAGAATTTCACGCTGGTATTATTCTAGCATTAATTAACAAATATGTCAAATTTATGCTGTATTTATCAGTACTTTGCAAGTACAATGGAGAGTGCATATGAATCTTGGATTCTGGAAAAAACTTAAGAAACCGTTTTTTGCGATCGCACCGATGCTTGATGTGACGGATATCGCGTTCCGTGAAATGTTCGCGAAACACGGTGCCCCCGACGTGTTCTGGACGGAATTCGTCTCGTGCGACGGATTATGTTCCAAAGGAAGGGAGCGACTTGTGTCGCATCTTTTGTACACAAAAAAACAGAGACCGATTGTCGCACAATTTTTCGGAGCGCGCCCCGAGAATTTTTATCGTACCGCGCTTCTCGCGCGAGAACTCGGATTTGACGGGATCGATATCAATATGGGATGCCCCGATCGCGCGGTGGAGGGGCAAGGTGCGGGAGCGGCGCTTATAAAAGATCCGAAGCGGGCGCAGGAGATAATACAAGAAACGAAACGCGGCGCGGGAAAGATCCCGGTATCCGTGAAAACGCGTCTCGGTTATGCAAGAGACACGATGGAAGAATGGCTCCCGTATCTTTTTGAGATGGAACCTGCCGCGATCACCGTTCATGCGCGCATGCGCAAGGAAATGTCGAAAGTGCCCGCCCATTGGGACAGAGTTGCCGATGTGGTGTCGTTGCGCGACGGCTATTTTTCGGGGAGGCGATCGAAACCGCTCATTGTCGGGAACGGAGATGTTGAAAATCTCACCGACGGATACAGAAAGGCGAAAGAGACTGGCGCTGATGGAATTATGGTGGGCCGTGGCGTATTCGGCAATCCGTGGTTTTTCAATACGCGCGTAAAAAATATTTCAGTGGAACGGCGTCTTTCCGCCATGGTGGAACATACGCGTCTTTTTGAAAAATATTTCGGGAATTCGAACAACGATCGCTCTACGGCAATCAGAAACTTTGATATTATGAAAAAGCATTTTAAGGCATACGCATCCGGATTCGACGGAGCGAAGGAATTGCGCGCGAAATTGATGATCGCGCGGAGTGCCGAAGAGGTGCGCCGCGTGCTGAAAGAAGCAAACTATATATAACCATATTTATCGCATGAAAAGAATGCTAAAAAAACATTTCGGGTTCGACACATTCCTGCCATTCCAGGAGGACATCATTGCGGACGTACTCCAGAAAAAAGACGTGCTCGTGATACTGCCGACAGGAGCGGGAAAGTCGCTTTGTTATCAACTTCCCGCACTTGAACTTCCCGGCACCGCGCTTGTCATTTCTCCGCTTATTTCCCTCATGAAAGATCAGGTATCGTCGCTTGAACGGAAAGAAATTGCCGCGGCATATCTGAACAGCAGTCAGGGAGTGAAGGAAACGCGTGAGGTGAAACAGAATGTGCTTGATGGAAAGGTGAGACTTTTATATGTCGCTCCCGAGAGGATCATGAAGGACGGATTTCTCGATTTTCTTTCCGACGTGCCGATCTCGTTCGTGGCGATTGATGAGGCCCACTGCATTTCGGAGTGGGGGCACGATTTCCGACCCGAATACAGGAAGCTCGGCACGCTTCGCGAAACATTTCCGCGGGTGCCGTTCATCGCGCTTACGGCAACCGCGACGAAAAAAGTCCGCGACGACATAAAGACACAGCTTCGTTTCAGCACATATGCCGAACATATTGGCAGTTTCGACAGAAAAAATTTGAACTACAGCATCAGAGCAAAACAGAATACCTACTACCATATATTGAGTTATGTGGAAGATCATCCCGGCATGTCGGGGATCATCTATTGCCACAGTAGGAATTCCACCGAAAAAATGGCGAATGATCTTTTAAGCGACGGTATTGACGCGGTGCCGTACCACGCGGGATTGCCGCAAAAAGAACGCACCGAAAATCAGGAAAAGTTTCAGAAGGGAGAGGCAAAGATCATTGTTGCAACTATCGCGTTCGGAATGGGAATCGACAAACAGGACGTGCGCTTCGTGATACATTATGATCTTCCCAAAAATCTCGAGGGATATTATCAGGAGACGGGACGGGCGGGACGCGACGGGAAACCGTCCGACTGCATCTTATTTTTCAGCTATAGCGACAAGATGAAACACGAGTTCTTTATTAATCAGATGAAGAATCCGAATCGCGCGGCGGTCGCGCAGTATCAGCTGGAGAAGATGGTGGATTTCTGTACATCTCCCGAATGTCGCAGAAAACTCCTTCTCGGGTATTTCGGTGAGTATTACGAGAAAGAAAACTGCGGCGCGTGCGACATGTGTACCGAAGGATATTATTTATAGTGGTGATGGAAAAATGAAAGTATGCGTGATACCATGAGAATCGTATGAATAAAGCGAAGAAAGTTGCGAAGAAAAAGCACAATAAGAAGAACGGAAAGAAAATATCGTTGCGCAACCGATAAATTATATGATCCAGCGGGGAATTGCCACATTTACCCTTGATTACGGGAAGTGCCCCAAGTGGCTTTTTGACCGCATGGTGATGCTGGGACGGGAGATGATACGCATCATTGTGGCGGAGGAGGGTCCCGACGCGTTTATCCGACGCATCGGAGATCCTGTGTGGTTTCAGTCGCTTGGGACGGTATTGGCGTTTGATTGGAATGCATCGGGGCTTACGACAATTCTTACGGCCGCACTGAAGGAGGCTATTCGCGGGGAGGAAAGAAATCTCGGTATTTTTATTTGCGGAGGAAAGGGAAAAACATCACGAAAGACGCCTGACGAAATAGCGTCTTGGGGAATGCGGATATCCTTGAATGAGAAAAATACCAGTGCGCTTGTATATAATTCACGGATGGCGGCGAAGGTGGATAGCGCGCTTATTCAGGATGGATTTCAGATATATCACCATTCGTTTTTCTTTACGAAGAACGGCGCGTGGACGGTCGTCCAACAAGGGATGAATCTCGAACATCAGAGTGCGCGACGGTATCACTGGCATTCCGCTATTGCAAAAGATCTTATCCGCGAGCCCCACTCGGGCATATCGAGTCCCGTCACAATCCCGAGCGTGTTGAACATGACCGCCGCCAAAAGTGAAAAGAACCGCGAATTGAGCAACGAACTTGTCGCGCAGAGTTTCGGGACGCTTATGAAAGATATTAATCTTCTTCGGCGGCATTTTTCTCCGCTTTCGCGCATGGTTTCGATGAGCGGTAACGGAAATCAGTTGACGCTTCTCGAACTTGAAAACAAAGAGTTTTACACCCATCCCGTGATCACCGAAGATTTTTCGAAGAGTAAATACCTTGAAAAAATACTTTCAAAGTTATGTGACGAACAGCCGGAAAATTACGAGAAGCTTGTGGCGACCGAGGGTGTCGGTCCGAAGACTATCCGGGCGTTGGCGCTTGTGTCGGAAGTGATCTATGGCGCCGCACCGTCTTACGAAGATCCCGCACGATATTCGTTCGCGCATGGCGGAAAAGATGCCACGCCATATCCGGTTGACCGAGCGACCTACGACGAAACAATTGATACAATGAAAAAGTATGTGGAAAAGACGAAAATTTCGCCGATAGAGAAGACAAAAATTGCCAAACGCTTACGCGTATAAATTATGGATAGTCAAACTAAAGTTTGCCAAAATTGCAAAAACGAGTTTGTTATAGAATCTGAAGATTTTCAGTTTTACACAAAAATTGATGTGCCACCGCCGACATGGTGCCCCGAGTGTAGATTACGAAGAAGGCAAGAATTCCGAAGCGAACGAGCGCTCTATAAACGCGAGTGCGGATTATGTCATAAAAACATCATTACCGGATATCCGCCGGAGACGCCAGCACCGGTATACTGTGAAATGTGTTGGTGGTCGGATAAGTGGGGAGGAGAAGATCTCGCTTCTGAATATAATCCGAATATTCCATTTTGGGAGCAGTTGAAGATACTTCGAGAGAAAACACCGAGACTTGCGTTAAATTCTTCTCGGAATGAAAATTGTCCCTATACAAATTACACATGGGCCTCAAAAGACTGTTATCTTACAGGCTCGACACTCCATTCCGAAGGAATTATGTTTTCGGGAAACGTTGATCGTTCGTCGTTTTGTCTTGATTGCAACGCAATTGGAGATTCTCAGTTCTGTTATGAAAATATAGAAAGCGAAAAAAATTATGAATCGACGTTTTTATTTCGATCGCAGAACTGCATAGGCTCACATTTTCTTGCAGATTGCCGGAATTGTCAGCATTGTTTCATGAGTTCAAGCTTGCGCAATAAAGAATATGTTTTTGAAAACAGACAATTGACAAAAGACGAGTATGAGAAAGAATTGGAGAAATATCCGCTTAATCGCTACTCTATTCAAGAAACTCTTCGAAAAAAATTCTCTGTTTTGAAAAAAAATGCATTGTGGAAATATGCGAATGTAGTGAGAAGCATTAATTCGGTGGGCGACAATATCATTGCAAGTAAGAATGTTGTAAGGTCGTTTGATGTCCGAGATAGTGAAAACGTGAAATATAGTGCCCGTGTACTTGGCACGAAAGATTCTATGGATATCAATAATGCTGGTCCTGGCTGCGAACTTTTTTATGAAGGAATGGATGTGGGATTTGATGATGGCCGATATAAATTTTGTGTTGATTCATGGGATGGATGTTTTGATATTGAATACTGTGATTTGTGCATGGGAAGCCAGAATTGCTTCGGATGTGTTGGATTGAGAAAAAAGCAGTATTGTATTTTAAACAAACAATACACCAAAGAGGACTATGAAGCGCTGAAGGTCAATATTATTAAAGACATGAGCGCTCGTCCTTATCGAGATATAAGGGGGAGGATTTATGCATATGGAGAATTTTTCCCGCCAGAATTTTCTCCCTATCCTCATAATACATCGCTGAGTCAAGAACATTTTCCAATTTCAAAGAGAGAGGCTCTTGATGCGGGATATTTTTGGAAAGATCAGGGAGAAAGGGGATATACAGTATCCATGAAATCTTCCGATATTCCCGATGATATAAAAGACGTTTCCAACTCGATTTTAAAGGAAGTCATTGAATGTATCCATGGGGGAAAATGTAATGATCAGTGCACAAGCGCTTTCAAAATAACAAGCGAAGAACTTTTATTTTATAAACGAATGAAACTTCCTATTCCGAGACTGTGCCCTAATTGCCGTCATTATGAGCGTTTAGCACAAAGAAGTCCCATGAAACTTTGGCACCGGAAATGTATGAAGGAGGGGTGCATGAATGAGTTTGAGACTTCGTATTCACCCGACCGGCCCGAGACTGTATATTGCGAAACATGCTATCAAAAAGAAGTCGTTTAGGAGATCTATCATTTTTCTGACGGTCGTCGGAAAAATGATAGGGTCGGAAAATGAATGAATTTTCCGCGGAGTGATTTTTCCCGCGGGGTTTTAGTGGTAGAATTGGAAAGAAATGAAAAAAGGAGCGGAAAAATTCGACGAGTTGTATAAAAAACTGAATCCGGCGCAACGGCAGGCAGTGGATGCGATCGAGGGACCGGTGATGGTTGTCGCGGGACCGGGAACGGGGAAGACACAGATATTAACGCTCCGTATCGCAAACATTCTTCGGAAAACGGATGCACAGCCAGGGAACATACTCGCGCTTACGTTCACCGAATCGGCGGCAATATCGATGCGCCGTAGGCTTGTCGATATTATCGGCGGCGCGGCATATTCGGTCGTTATCAGCACGTTCCACGGGTTTTGCAACGACATTATCAGGAATTATCCCGAAGAATTTCCGCGCATTATCGGATCACAAAACATTACGGAGATCGACCAGGTGCGCGTTTTGGAGTCGATTGTCGATGTGTTGCCGCTCAAGGAATTGAAGCCGTTCGGCGATCCGATGTATTACTTGCGCGCGACACTTTCGAATATAAACAAACTGAAGCAGGAAGGGATAAGCGCGGATGCGTTCGAGGATGTGATAAAAAAAGAGCGGATCGCATTCGACGGGAACGAGGAAAAGTTCCACACAAAGGGGGTTCATGCGGGGAAAATGAAGGGGGAATTCCAACGCGAGGAAAAGCAGCTGAAAAAGAACGAGGAACTCATTGCCGTATATCGCGAGTATCAAAAAGCACTCGCAAAAGCGCGGTATTACGATTGGAGCGATATGATCATCGAAGTCTACGAGGCACTCACGCGGAACAGCGACCTTCTCCTCATGCTCCAGGAGAAGCATCAGTATATCCTCGTCGACGAACACCAGGATACGAACAACGCGCAAAATAAAATACTCGAGTTACTTGCGAATTATTACGATGTGCCGAACGTGTTCGTGGTGGGGGACGAAAAACAGGCGATATTCAGATTTCAGGGAGCGTCGCTCGAGAATTTCCTCTATTTCAAAAAGAAATATCCCGACGCAACACTTATCACACTTCAAGAGAACTACCGTTCCACACAGGCGATTCTCGATTCGGCGGGGAGTCTTTTACCACATGAAAAACAACTCAAGGCGAACGCGGGTCATACGGAAAAAAACATTTCTTTATATTCATTTTCCTCTCCGGATGTGGAATATTTTTTCCTTGCCGAACAGATTGCGGAAAAATTGACGCGGGGAATTCTTCCGCATGAGATCGCGGTCATTTACCGCGACAATCGTGATATATTTCCCATTGCGCGACTCTTCGAGAAATATAAGATTCCGTTCGCGATAGAATCGGATCAGAACGCGCTCGACGATGGCGATATAAAAAAACTTCTCCTCCTTTTCCGTGCGATACTTTTGTTCGGAAGCGACGAGTTATTCTTTGAGGCGATGCATATTGATTTTCTGAATATCCCGCCGATTGACGTGTATACGCTTCTCGACCATGTCCGGCGTGAAAAGACGTCGATTCTTTCCGTGCTCCGCATTCCGGAAAACGCGGATTCGTTGCAGCTTCACGATCCCGACGCGGTGAAGAGATTTTTTGCTAATATGCTCCGGTGGAAGACGAAAAGCAAAAACACGGACATTGTCTCTCTTTTCGAGATCGTGGCCCGTGAATCTGGCTTTTTGCCTCATATACTGGCACTTCCCGACGCGGTGGAAAAAATGGACAAGACGATGGCGCTTTTCGATGAGATAAAATCACTCGCCGAAGTGCATCGCGGAATGGACCTTGGTCAGTTCATCGAATATCTCGATGCGCTTTTCACGCATAACGTGTCGATAAAGAAAAGCGGTACCCGCTACGTTTCGTCCCAGGTGCGCTGTATGACGGCACATCGCGCAAAAGGGCTCGAGTTCGAATACGTATATATTGTGAATGCCTATGACGGGCACTGGGGAAATAAACGAAAATCCGACGTGCTTCCGCTTTTGCCGTGCGTATTTTCGCTTTTCGGGAATAGTATGCGGGAAACCGACATCGACGATGAACGGCGGCTTTTTTATGTCGCGCTTACCCGCGCAAAAAAGGAGATATGTATTTCATATGCGCGTACCGATGCCGCCGGAAAAGAAAAGATTCCGTCGCAATTTCTTTCGGAAATAAAGCCGGAATATATTGCCGAAGGAGACGCGGATGTATATGAGAAAAAACACGAAAAAGACAGAGCAACTATTTTTTCGGAATCATTCGTTTCCGGGGTGAATATACACGACAAGGAATTCGTACGCGATATATTCATGCGGAACGGGCTTTCGGTGACTGGACTTAATAATTATCTTACCTGTCCGTGGCGTTATTTTTATACGAATCTTCTTCGCATCCCAAAAGCTAAAACGAAACATCAAATGTACGGAACGGCAGTGCACGGCGCACTCCGTGACTTTTTTGAGAATTTAAAAAAACGGGACACGGAAAAGGAATTCCTCTCGCAACGGTTCGAATTCTATCTCGGGCAGGAGCCGCTCGTTCCGAACGATTATGCGGAAGCACTGACGCGGGGAATTGCGGCATTGCACGGATATTTTGACGCCTATGCGGGAAAATTCCACACCCGTACGCGCACCGAATTTTCGATACAGGGAGTCCTGCTTACTCCGGAAATCCGTCTTACGGGTGCCATCGACAAGATCGAGATATTGGATGACGCGGGACACGTGAATGTAGTCGATTACAAGACCGGAAAACCGAAAACTCGCGGGGAAATAGAGGGATCGACACAAGCATCGAACGGAGACATCAAGCGCCAGCTTACATTCTATAATCTTCTTCTCGATCTCTATAAAGAAGGGGAGAAATTTATCATGGTATCGGGGGATATCGATTTTGTGGAGCCGGATGAGAAGGGGAGATATAAAAAAGAACACTTCGAGATCGTTCCCGAGGATATTACGGAATTGCGGGCGGTTATCACAAAAACAGCGGAAGAAATCCTTTCGCTTTCATTCTGGGATTCGTTCTGTGATGATGCGGAATGTGAGTTTTGCGCGATCAGAAGAATGATGTAATGTGCGCACATGCAACAAAAAATTCCCCAATACATTTCTCCTCCCTCGGGTGTCTCCGGGGCGACGCCCAAGTCTTACCCTCGTTCGGAGAAATGTATATGGAATCTAAAAGAACACACGAAGAGTTAAATAGTTTTTGCTATTTATTATGTGGGACTTTCGGAACGTGCAATTCTCTGTCCTTTATCTTTTTTTCGCGTACTACCGCGGCATACGTGCCGAGCCAGCCGCCGATTATGATGGGGATCGTATAAAGAAAGTTTTCTACATAACTCAACACCCCTGCGGTACCGATGATATATAGAAGGGAACTGAATGTTGCCGCGCGTCCCGCCTTAAGATTTTGCACGGAGATCGTGAAATACGCGTACAGCACATCGTAAATAAAATACGCGACGAATATTCCCGCAACAAGCAATGGATCGAGATCGTTCCATGCCCATATAATTTTTTCCATAAGAGTTTCCATAGTTATGCTATTTTTCTTTTCTTTGCGATGATACCAACTCTAAGGAGATTCGCGGGGAATTCATTCCACAGGAAGGGGACAACGGATATGTTGTCGTAATTGTTAATGCGAAGCATGCGCGAGAACTCTTCCGGAGGAATGATTGAAAAATCGAACAGTCCCGCGTATGCTTTTCCGGCGATCGTGTTACTTACTCCGATATTTATGAAGTATCCTCCCGGCTTCAGAATCCGCGCGATAACAGGAAGCGAAATTTCGAGATCCGCGTGTTCCATGACCGCGCTTGCGATGACACAGTGGAACGAGTCCGGCTTTATGTGCGTCGGTTCGTCTTTGTCGAGATGAATAATCTCTTCCGGGTTATTCACATCCGCTTCGCCAAACTCTATCCGTTCGGGGGGAATCTGTTTCTTGAACGCGATTTTTGCGGCGGCAAGAAGCATATTCGGATCGATGTCCGTAGCCGTAATGTGCGCATTCGGAAAGCGCTCAAGAAGAGCGAAACTCGCGGTGCCCGTGCCGCATCCCACCTCGAGGATCTCCGGATATGGGGGGAGCGTGATGGGAAGACGCATGATGTATTTTTTAAGTCCCGATTCGAGTCCGCTTATTTTCATGCCAGCACTCCACAGTCCGGATACTTTTGTGTACCGTGTTTCCATATGTATCAATTATACCTCATAAAAGTTATGTTGACAAATGTAATTATTATTTGTATCATATATCCAGAAACTCACATTTTATAGGGAGATTTGTTATGGGAAAAACTATTGCGCAAGTTTTCTTTAATCATATGGGATATCCGGCGGAGATAGAAAATCTCCTTCTTCCATACATAATCCGTTCCCTTGTTATATTGGAAGATGTATTCCAAGAAAACGCGACGCTTCTTTCCATTTGTCAGTGTAGACTTAAATTCATCTCCTTTCTAAAAGAGAAGGGGTCGGAAGATATGACGCGACACGGAATGGAGGCATCGGTTGCGCGGCTGGAGGCTCTTGAAACAAGTATTCGGGAAAAGATCGAAGAAATTCCCGCCGTAATGGAAAAAACACCGTTTTTCGAGGATTTTTTCTTTGCTTTCGGGAGAGATGATACCGGCGTTAAATTTTCCGAGGAAAATCAGAGACGATATATGAATGGAGAGTTAAAAATAATTCATATTATCGAATCCCAACCGGAAATCATTTTCCGGGTATAGCGCAGAAATTAATTCAATACACGGTCTTAGGATCGTGTATTTTTTTCGTCTTTTATTCCGTTCAGGATATGCCGGATCTTTTTTATGTCACCATCATCGATCACGGAGACGGGGACCACCTCTTTCTTTATTTTTTTTGATAGTTTTTCCGCTTTTGCCATAGCTTCTTTTTCGGGGAGTATATCCTTTTTGGAGAGGAACACATATTCCTCCTTTTCCGCCAATTTTGGATTGTATTTTGCAAGCTCTTTCCGTATTGTGTCGTAGTCTTTTTTCGAATCCTCGCTTTCCGCAGAAACGAAATGAAAGAGTACATTAGTCCGTTCGATATGCCGGAGAAATTTTATGCCAAGCCCCTTTCCTTCGTGCGCGCCCTCAATGAGACCGGGAATATCGGCAAGAATGAGTTCGTAATAAACACCAAGATGCGGCTCGAGCGTCGTGAATTGATAATTCGCCACCTTGCTTTTTGCATTCGTAAGTGTGTTCAGCCAACTCGATTTTCCGACGTTCGGCAGTCCGATGAGCCCGACATCCGCGATCATCTTAAGTTCGAACCGTATCATGAATTTTTCGCCCGGCACTCCCGGCTGGAACTCCTTCGGGGAGGTGTTGCGTGATGAGCGAAAATGAAAGTTTCCCTTTCCTCCGGGTCCGCCGTGCGCAATGAGTATTCGTTCGCCGATCTTTGTGAGTTCGTCTCTCGATGCGTTCGTCAGATTATAAATAACCGTCCCGACGGGCACCTCGATGACCATATCTTTTCCCGCGGTGCCGTCGCGGAACTGTGAACGTCCCTCTCCGCCGTTCTCCGCCTCGATCTTTTTCTTGTATCTGAAGTGGTTCAGGGCGCCGAGGTCAGCTACGCCTTCGGCGTATACATTTCCTCCGTTTCCCCCGTGCCCTCCCGTCGGTCCGAGTGCAAACAGGTTTTTGTCGAACGCAACGGCGCCTCTCCCACCATTCCCGCCGCGCACCTCAATTGTGATGTCGTCTATCAACATGCTTTGATTGTATGCAATTTACGCGATATATGCCATTTGCGCTCCCAGTGCTTCTGTTGTACGGTATTCATAGATTTTAAACATAGGAGAGGGTCCTAATGAACTCGAAAACGGTTATTGGTCTCGTGGGAGAGAAGGGAGGCGGAAAAGAGACTGTCGGGAATAGTATTCTTCAGCTTTCAAAAGGAAACAAGCTTCAAATGGTGATCGATGTCTTGAAGAAGAGGGAAGTATTTTTCCGGATCCGTTCCTCGGATATTCTGAAAGAAGTGCTTGCCTCATATGGAATTCCACAGACGCGCTTCAATCTTCAGAGACTTCCTGAGGGAATGGAGGATATGTTCGGGGATGGCGCGCTTACAAATGCCGTGAAGCAGAGAATTCTTTCTTCGAATGCGGACATCAACATATTCGACGGCGTTCGTTGGATATCCGACGAAAAGATGATCCGTTCATTCGTCGCTCCGCATAAAAACATTCTCATATATGTCACTGCGCCCGTCGCGGACCGCTACGAAAGAGTGAAGATGCGAAAGGAAAAAGAGGGAGAATTTGGGGTTTCCCTTGAACAATTTCTTCAAGAAGAGAAAGCTTCGACAGAAACGATGATTCCCATCATAGGAGCACACGCTGATTTCAAAATAGAAAACAGCGGAACAATTCGAGACCTTGAGGTTAAGGTAAGGAAAATTTATGAGTCGGCTATTCGTTAATAGCCGATTTTTTATTGAAAAAAGCCGTTACGCGTGGTATGTTTTGAGCAATGGCTATCGCGCGCGAGTTCTTCGGGGCTGAAAATATCAAAAAAAATAATGAGGTGCAGAGAGAACTCCAGAAGAAAAAAGGATTAGAAGAGTTGAACAAGGTTGGTATCGACCCCGAGGAGTACCGCCCGTATTTTGATATTCTGCGGAGAAGTGATGTTCCCTTGAAGCAGGCGCTTCCCGATCCGGAACTCTTCGCGGGAGGAATACTTTCCGCAAAGGAAATAAAAGAAATTTGGAACAGAGCGAAAGAGGGATATGATCGCATCGATCTCGATGAACAGACGGAGGAGACCGGACGTGAGATAATAAAAAAAATGAAGGAGTTGGTGGATCGTTACACCACGCTTCTCGATGCGTATGTGGAAGATCCGCGATGGAATAAGGAAGAGATTGTGCCGCCGTCCGAAGAGCTTCTCGCAGTGCGCAGCGAGATGCTTGAACACGCGAACGAATTCAATAATCTTCCGGCATATCTTTCATATCGCAAATATGGCATGTTCGAGATCGATCCGGATTCAATTTCTCAAAATGAATATTTCCGGAACCGCCGCGATATATGAACGAATTTTTAATACTCACAACATCTTCCGAGAAAGAATATGAACTTCTTGATAGTGGAGAACGTGAAAAACTCGAGCGATACGGAGCGGTGACGTTGTCGCGTCCCGATCCGCAGGCACTGTGGCCAAAGCGGCTTCCCGAGAGCGAGTGGGAAAAACGCGATGGCGCATTCGTGCGCGCGAAAGTCGATGCGCGCTGGGTGTTTAAAAGCGGAGTGCCGGAGAAATGGACCATTGAGCTCGGGGAATTGCGTTTTTGGATACGTCCGAGCGCATTCAAACACACTGGTGTATTTCCCGAACAAGTATCGAACTGGAAATGGATAGGAGAAAAAATCGCGGGAGCGAAGCGCACCGTTTCAGTCCTGAATCTCTTCGGCTATACGGGCGGCGCGACGCTTGCCGCGGCAAAGGCGGGAGCGGAGGTCTGCCATGTCGATGGGTCGCGTGTCGCGATCGGATGGGCGAGGGACAATGCCGCGCTTTCGGGACTTTCCGAAAAGCCGGTGCGGTGGATATTGGACGATGCGCTCGCATTCGTGAAACGGGAAGTGAAACGCGGAAAGAAGTATGACGCCATCATCATGGATCCGCCTGCATTCGGGCACGGACCCAAACAGGAATTGTGGAAAATAGAGACACATATGCTGGAATTGCTTTCAGCATCGTATGCCGCGCTTTCAAAGGACCCGCTTTTCTTTCTCGTGAACGGATATGCATCGGGATATTCCGCGCTTGCGTATCGAAATAATCTGACCATGCTTATCGAAAAATTCGGCGGGCGCGTTTCGATGGGAGAACTCTCTATCAAGGAAAGCGGGAGCGACCGGCTTTTGCCCGCGGGGATATTCGCCCGGTGGGAGAAATAATAATTTTTTATGCTTCGCGTACTCTATGAAGACAATCATCTTATCGCGGTCCTGAAGCCTGCCGGCGTTTTGACGCAGGGGGATCGGAGTGGGGAGGCGAGCCTTATGGAGGAGGTGAAGAAATATTTAAAGGAAAAATACGGGAAACAGGGAAATGTGTTTTTGGGATTGTTACACCGTCTTGACCGTCCTGTCGCGGGCATCGTGCTTTTCGCGAAGACGAGCAAAGGAGCATCGCGTCTTTCGGAGCAGATCAGGGAACACCGGATACGGAAGATCTATCATGCGCTTGTCTGCGGCATTCCGCGCGAAAAGAAGGGCGTGCTTTTCGATTATTTGAAAAAAGATGCGAAACATCTAAAAGCCCGAAAGGCGGCAGACGGCGTCGCGGCGGAGCTTTCATACGAAACACTCCGCATGGGGAGGGAATATTCGCTTGTGAGAATACATTTAAAGACCGGGAAATTCCATCAGATACGCGCGCAATTTTCGCTTATCGGACGTCCTGTCGCGGGAGACGTGAAATACGGCGCGCCGAAAGCGCTTTTCGGGGAGGGCATCGCGCTTCTCGAAACGGAGCTTTCGTTCGATACCGCAACGACAGGGGAGAGAAAAACGATTTCCATTCCGATCCCGAAAGAGTGGGATGCCTTGTTGGAAAAATAACCCGGAAGAATTCCAGGATTTTAAACGCGCATTGACACCCCATTGCGCGAGTTATAGGCTATCGGCAGAAGCTTAATTTCGGAGGAATTATGGAAGAGAAGAAGAGAAGATTTCTCGAAAAGAACATTGCCGAACTTTTGGAAGGAATACGGCGCATCCAGTATCAGCACGCGTTTCTTCGGCTTCTTCTTTCACTCTTGAAATTGAAGAAACTGAAAAAAACACGATATGCGAATGCGGTGATACGCGTAGCGCGAAAAGTGGAGGTCTTGTTCTCGAAAAAGATGCCTGCCTGGGAGAAATGGCAGAAAGGTGCATTGCAGAAATGCAGGAGCATTGCGCTCGGGATATTCTCCAGTTATTCGGAAGAAGAAACACGCGAGGCGATTCAGATCGTCACCGGCATTCTCCCGAATGTGTATACTGACATGAAAGTCTATATCGGACGGGAAATGAAAAAGAGAGTCTGGGGCATGGTCGATTTCAACGATCAAATGAAAGACGAGAATGAATGGGTCGCGCTCGTTACGAAAGACGCATTGCAGATGTTCCATATCGGAGAATTCAGGATGCTTCTTTTGAGGAACGAAGAGAAGGACATACGCGCCATGCAAAGGTCTTTCTTTTCCGCAATGAGGGAATATCTTCTTCAGCGCCGCTTTTCACCCATCACTGTTTCACCGGACGGATATCTTATCGCCGAACGGTTGGGAAAGGTTTTTGTGGCAATTTCTTCCGTTGAAGGGAATTATTTTGTTGTGTCCGCGGAGGAGGAAATAACCGTTTCATCATAGAGCACGCTTCTTTAAAGAAGCGTGTTTTTTATTGAAAAATAGAATGTTTATTGGTATGATATTTTCGCGATTTGCGGGATCGCCTGCCTGCGCAGGCAGGTCTAATGGTGGGGTAGTATTATGTGGAGCGTCTATATTTTGAAGAGTAAGGATAAAAATTGGTACTATGTCGGAAGTACGAATGATGTTGGACGTCGAATTAGGGAACACGAGAAGGGTAGAGTTCGATCTACAAAGAACTATCGTCCATTTGTTTTAGTCTTCGTAAAAAGATTTGATGAAGAAAAAGACGCGAGGATGTATGAGCGTAAATTGAAAAAATGTAGAATTGAGAAAGAAAGCATAATTAAGAAATTTAGTTTATGCTGATAATATTGCGGGATCGTCTAATGGTAGGACACATGCCTCTGGAGCATGGTATCTTGGTTCGAATCCAGGTCCCGCAGCCAACAATACTTAGTATCCGTAGACCTAGTGGGGTATTTCTTTACTTGAAGCTCTTGGGATATGCTGAGGCAATTTTCCCGAGATCATTCCCATCCACAACTCCATAATAAATCTTCTGTCCGCCTATAGCCTTGCCTATAGCAAAGGCCTGCATTTGAGAAACAATCGAGGAGTCTATTTGATCTTTATAAACAACAAGAAACAGTCTTGCTGGCTCATCAAAGAGCCTACCAATTTGATCGCCGTTTTTTCCCATTTTTGCAGGAACTAATTTTCCTTTAGTACCCCTGCCCTTGAAAGCAATGGCCGTAGGCACGCGTTTATGTCCCATAAGAACCTGAGTGCTATAAAGATCACTTTTCTCTCCTCCCCAGTCCTTAAAAGAACCTTTCTCTCTGATTATATGTTTGAATGCGTTTTTAATTTTCTTTTCGGAAATTGAACCCAAAGACACAGAACCTGCATTCTTTGTTTTGGAAAACGAATCAATATCCTCAAGGGTTATCTGATGTGCATTTTGTGCACGAGACGGAAAAGAAACCTTAATCCTCAAATTATTAATGCTTTTGGGAGATGTTTTTGTTGGTAGCCTACTGAGTTTCTTCTTATCACGCGCCAGAGATAGAATTCTTTTATATAAAGTTGAAAACTCCCTTTTCTTTTTGTAGCCACCATTCACTTTTTCAATTAAGAAACCTGCCATTTTTCCGCCTTCTTTTAGGACGTGGGTTTGAGATAGTTTAGTGGCTTTCATGATTTCCTTCACAGTTTTCAATTGTTTCTGTCCTCCGTATATAAAACTGAAAATCGCTTGACGATGCTTTGAGCGACCAATAATTCCAGCAGCATTAGCGAGCTGGTCATTAAGATTAGACAGAGAATCGGAAACCGGAATCGTGGAAGGCATAAGTATTATTTCTTAATTCTTTATCATCTTCAAAATATCACTAAACCTAACATCGACCACCTTCAAATCCTCAGCTTTTAGAGGAATAGAGTGAGCGATCGCGTTGCGTGATGGTATTGCCTTATCCACTGTTGCAATAAAAGAATTCTTATTTTTCTCATTCAAATTAGGTAGAAAATCGCTCCAATTTTTCTTTGAAATAATTATCTCTTTTAATTGGCCAAGATGAGTATATTCAAGCTCATCTTTTCTCTTTGCTGCGTGGTATGGCGCCTCCGCAATCGCTTCCTGAACTTTTTTCTGTATATCTGGCGGAATGTTATTTTTCCACCAATCGGTTTTTGTGTTTAGCACGTTTCTTACCAGCTCTCTAAGGGTGTTTTCAACTATATACAAAGCACTGTAAGAATTTGCCATTTTATCAATATTTGAAGTTATCCTAGCGGGAATATTCAAACTAGAAACAACCGACAATTTCTTTTTCTTTTTTTGATTCTTTTCAATTCTTTTTATTAAATTTTGCACAGTATTAGTAGAATCGGGTTTAGATTTTTTTCTTTTTGGCATATAACCCAAAACTCCTGGGATCTTCTTGTAAACCCCTGCCTTAACTTTTTTAGCCAAACCAAATCCCTCCGCTTTCTTCAGGAGGCCACTTACCCTTGTTTTGTGCATCACAATTGCTTTAGCGATATCAATGTAATGCGTCTTGCCATCCGCTTTCTTTAAAACCGCAATAGCTTTGGTATGGCTATTCGCATACTCCGCACTATTGTTTTTTATGAGATCGGCATCCTGCATTTTAATCTTTTTTCTTTTTGATACCGTTGAGAATTTTATTTACGATTGCCTTATCAATTCCCAATCGTGATCGAATTGAGTTTCGATCTAAATTTGTTTGGTTTAGCTCTAATGCTAAAAGCATCTCGAGAAGAGAGACTATACGATCCACTTTCTTTTCAAGATGATTAATATTTTTTGGCTTAGGCATTTTTACGTTTCTTTTTCTGTCCAGATGAAAGCAGTCTACTGATTATCGCTGGGTCAACTCCTAAAACCTTGGCAATATCTTTGCCTTGAACGCCATCGCGCACTAGAGCAAGGATGAAAAGTTTTTTAATATCTTCTAGAAGCTGAGCAACCTTTTTATTGTCTTCCATAGTTTTATTTTTTTGGTTTCTTAATTCCCTTAAGGATCTCATTCACCCGAGCGTCTCCCATCCCCATTATCTGAGCAATACTATTTTGGCCAAGGTTAGTAGAGCCATACAAAAGCCCAACACCGATCCGCTCTAAGAGATCGATTACCCTATCTTCCCCGACGGGTTTAGAGCGACTGATCTGTTTTTTCTTCTTTGACATCTTATCTCTTTGACTTTGCTATTCGACTTTTCACTACCTCAATAGTACCTTTTGTAGTTCCTAAAATATTGGCGATTTCTTGATTGCTTAAACCAAAACGAACTAATGTTTTAACACCATCAGCTGTAGTCAAGCTCTTTACATCTTTCATGAGCATAAGCGCAATAAGAACGCTAAGCTTCTTTGAAACTTGGTCGAGAAGTATTTCTTGTTCCTTCATATTTTTATTTTTTTAACTGCCTTGCCGACTTTTTTCTTTTGAATACTAAGCAACTTACCTACGCGCTCCTGACTTATACCGCCGGTTGCTAATATCACAGCTACTTTTTCTTTTGCTGCTTGTGCAGAACTTTTGTCAGTGGCCAATTGCGGCAACAGTTCTCCCAAAAGGAGAATGATCGCATTCAGTTGCGCTTCCTTGACATCTTTTGGTTCTTTGTTACTCTTTCTCATTTTTTTGTTTTCTACCCTTACGAATTCCGACTAGTTCTTTATTAACATGGCCAGCTGTACGACCTAAGATGTCCGCGATATCCACTGGGCGTATTCCGAAGCTATCCAACATACGAACCTGCTCTTTTAAGCTTAATTCTGACCCTCCCCTAGGGACCAATCTCAGTAAAAGTGAAATCATTACTCCCATGCGCTTATTAAGCTCGTATATCCCTCTATTTAGTTGGTTTAATTCTTTTTCCATGGTAGCTATCTTAGCTGATGAACCTAAATAAGTCAATAGGAACTTGCCTTATCACGGAACTGTTCAGCTACTATCAAATGATAGGACTTTTGAGTTGCATGTCAAGAAGGGACAATTTCCACTCTTTTCTCTGAAACTGAAAGTTTGCCCTTTAAGAAGCTAAGTAGTTCTCTCTTCTCCTCATTACTTCCTTCTCGGAGTACATACCTTGCATAAACTCGGATATCCGCCCGTTCACTGTTTTTCAGTTTTTCCGTAACTCCGAGCACGTTTTTTCTGAACTTGTCATATCGCTTCATTTCCTCATCAAATTTATGACGCATACCGATCTCGTTCACATCGATCGTGTCGATGATCTGAATTAGCTGGCTGATTAATTCCTCCTCACGGATGTAAGGATTCTTGCAATACGTTCTTTTTGAATCGGTGCAACCGTAGTACACGTACCGAGCCACGGTGCCATTCTTGAGTTTTTTGAATTTCTCTTCCGCTGTAATGCCCGAGCCACAGAGACCGCAGACCATGAGCTTCGTAAATGCGAATTCCTTGCTTTCACGCTTCACCTCATCTCGTTTCAACCTATTCTGGGCTGCGAGGAATAGCTCTCTAGTGATAGTTGGCTCGTGTTTCCCAGGATGAAGGATTCCACTCCCCTTAGGGTATTCGAGCATTCCATAGTAGAAGTGATTCTGAAGAATGATATAGATATTTGAAAGTGAGAGATGGTGTTGATACTTCGTCCGAAAGTTAATATCGAACTTCAACCAGTGGAATATCTTTCTGCCACTCCATTCCTCGTAGACGTACTTTTCAAAGATTTGTCTGATGACCGGAGCGCGTTCCGTATCGAGAATTACCTGACATTTCAGATCCACACGTTTCTGACTCAGGTATCCGGTTGGTGCATGCCCGGGCCAGAGCCCCATCTCTATTCGTGTCCGTAGGCCGCGCTTCACATTCAAACTCTTGTTGTCATTCTCGAGCTTCGCCTGACTACATAGGATCATGAGAAGGAATTTCTCATTCGGGTTATTCGCGAATTTCTGCCCGAATGTTCGTATCTCAAGGAGAAGCTTTTGATCCATTAAATCAACGAGCGACCCTAGGTCGCCCGCATTTCTGCTTAACCGATCCGGTGCCCACGTAAGTATTCCTGTGTATCTACCACTTCGTATATCAGTGAGGATTTCATTGAATATGGGACGCTGGCCAGAATCCTTTGCTGAGTGGGATTCCCGACGTATATCGACGATTTGAAGCCCGTCCCGCTCGGATATCCGAAGCATTTCCTTGATTTGGGAATCTATGGATAGTGCCTGTTTTTCGTCCGATTCCGTCGATTTCCGGGCATAAAGGACATATTTCGTTACCACTGCTTTTGCCTCAACGGCCGCCGTTATGCTTTGTGTCTTTTCCATACAACACAACAAAGCCGGAACCCGCCGGATAAGTCCATATCCCCCTAGTGGATAACCTCTAGTGTGCTTGGTACTTTTGGATTATCCGATTCTTTATTTCCTCCATTTCTGATTCCGGGAATAGCGACGGATAATCCCAAATTTTACCTCCAGCAGAAAAAGCCTTGAGGTAGGATTTGCAATAGATTTTAGGATTAATAAGCGTCACACCATCGCGAGCCTCCCAGCCGTAAGACATCTCATAGTCATATCCAATCTCATGCCCTACCGATCCAATCCATTGATGAGCTATCACATTCCGCCATTTATGAATTAAATCAGCAATCTTAGAGAATTTTTTATCTGACGTTTCGCCATCCATATATTCCTCTACGAACTTTTTGTATCCCATAGGACCACTCTGGTTCCAAAATGCTTCAGCAATTGTGAGCGCCACTGCGTGGATTCCTAGAAACAACAGCGAAGTCTGATAATTATCGCCAGCGATAGTTACTCTAATTTCATTATTAAAGTGAGTATCAATGGAATTTAGAAGTGTTTCCATAGCTTCAATTGGTGGGTTAATTTGTAGGCGTAGGAGTCGTTGTTCTGGAGTTTCTCCTTGGTAAGCTCTGTTTTCCATACCGTTATTATAAATCATAAGTGGATAACTAGCTTTACTTATATCTCGGATTAAGTGACTAATAGATGAAAAGGTCGAAATGCGATAGAATGTAGTTAACAACTGAATAGCTCTGTTATACCAACGGAGCAGGATCTAAACCAGGAAACTGGCATGATCTAAAAACCAAGGAAGGCATTAAGCTCCTCGTCAGAGCACCTTCCTTGGTCATATGGGGAAACCTGTATGGGTTCCTTCGGGAATCGCTGGCGGGGAGCTTTGTGTTTATGGTCGAAAATACAAAACTACCACGCCTAAAGTCTAATACAAAACATTATGGACTATATACAAAAACATTCGCTTGCTATTATAGCTTTAGCAGCCGTAATATTTTCAATTTCATTTATGTATGCTCAATTTTTAGCAGCAAAAGAACACAACAGACAAATAGTTACTCG
>JAJZPU010000008.1 GCA_021811055.1 bacterium | reverse complement strand
CGTGATAAGCATTGGCCAGAATACGAAGGTACGAAGATGATACATGGCACGGGATCTCACCGACGCATCGCGATATGAAAAATCATCATTCGCTCCCATAACTCCGACATATGCGAGTGCAATCGTTTGCGTTATGAGTAAAAGACAAAAAACAACAAATACAATTATTGTAATCATTTCACTTCTCCATTGTTCTAGAACTATTCTCTTTTATATCACATAATTTATATTTTGTACAGTACCTTCCATTTCCATTGACTAAACTATATTTATGTCGTACTATCGACTTCAGCATCATTCACTCACTAAATATGTAAGGAGCCCAAATGAAACTATATTGTTACGACTCGTGCGGAGATCTTCAAGAAACACCTACGTCGGATATTCTTATTATCTCCGAAAAGGAACTCAATGGTTACCGTAACGAAAATTATACTGAATTTCCGATGAATGTCGGTCTTTCAAGACCGCTTGTTCCCGACGAAAAAGTGAATCTTCTTCTCGAAGAAGATTTTGAACTGAAGGGAGTCGAAGTTCTTTCGTATGAAAAGAATCAACTTCCCACGGATTACGACGAAGCATTACGGGAAGAATACGAAAATTCATTGTATGAACTTCTGAAAGATGATGGGGATGTCGCCGTTATACAACACGAAGGCAGCCGCATATGGTTTAATACGAGAGCCGCAGCATATATCGAAGATATGGAACTGGAAGAAAAATCAGAGTCGTCCGGCAAAGGAAAATTATTCTTTCTCATTCTCCTACTTGCGGCACTCGCATATTTCCTTTTTCTTAACTAATAAGGGAGGTGTGTGATGAAAAAGAAATGGATCATACTTATCATCATTATTCTTCTTTGGATACTCTTCGTAAATTGTTAAGACATATTAAAACAACACACTCCCCATGGAGTGTGTTTTATTATTTCGATTCTCCGGCACGCAGTACTCTCCGCCGGTCGTTTTCCGTGAGATACATTTTCCGTATACGAACGCTCTTCGGCGTGACTTCAACCAACTCATCGTCACCGATGTACTCGAGCGCATCTTCGAGATCCATGGTGCGCGGCACGTCGAGCTGTTCGCGGAGCCCTATATTTTTCGAACGAAAATTAGTAAGCTCTTTCGTGCGGCAGATATTCACTATTACATCCCCCGGCTTTGCGTTCTTTCCCGCGACCATTCCCCCGTATACCGGAACGCCGGGACCGATGAAAAGTTGTCCGCGTTCTTCCGCGTTCAACAATCCATAGGTATTCGAAACGCCGGATTCCGACGCCACAAGCGATCCATGGGCATCATTCGACAGATCTCCCTTATACGGCTCATATCCAACAAAAATACTGTTCATAATTCCCATGCCGCGAGTCGATGTCAGAAACTCATTGCGCATTCCGATCAGCCCGCGTGTCGGCACAAGAAAATCGAGATATGCCGTTCCACGGTCCACGTTCATATCTTTCATGACACCGAGACGCTTCCCCAGCATCTCTATCACGACACCGGAATGCTCTTCGGGAACTTCGATCGAGACCAATTCCATCGGTTCGGTCTTCTTCCCCGTTTCTTCCCTGAAGATCACCTGGGGTTTCGAGACCTCAAGCTCATATCCTTCCCGTCGCATTTTTTCTATAAAGATAGCAAGGTGTAACTCTCCGCGTCCCGCCACCGTCCACCGATCGGGTGAATCATTTTCCGATACCGTAAGTGCCACATCCGTTTCCACTTCGCGCATCAAACGCTCCCGTAAATTCCGCGATGTCGTATATTCACCCTCCTTACCCATAAAGGGCGACGTATTCACTCCGAATGTCATCTTCACCGTCGGTTCGTCGATATGTATCACGGGAAGCGCTTCGGGATTGTTCACATCGGCAATCGTCTCTCCGATGGAGATCGAGGGAATTCCCGAGATCGCGACGATCTCCCCCGCCTGCGCCTCATCTACATCAACCCTCGCTAACCCTTCAAAAAGCATCACGGTCCCCACCTGCACTTTCGATATTTTTCCGTCACGTGCAATATGCGCCACCGTCATTCCTTTTTTGATCGTTCCCGCGTACAAACGCCCGATTGCCACCTTCCCCTTATAATTGTCGTATGTGGAATTCACCGTGAGCATTTGGAGTGGACGTTCGACATCGACGACCGGCGCGGGAATCGCACGCACGATCGCATCGAAAAGAGGCACTATATTTTTCATTTTTTCCAGATCCGCGTCGAGTCCTGCCTTTCCTTGTGCGGCGGACGCGTAGATCACGGGAAATTCAACCTGCGTATCACTCGCTCCGAGTTCTATGAAAAGATCATAGGTCCGTTCGAGCGCCCACGCCGGACGCGCGTCTTTTTTGTCTATTTTATTGATAACAACGATCGCCGGATGTCCCGCCTGGATGGCTTTCTGCAAAACAAACTTCGTTTGCGGCATCGGTCCTTCTTTTGCATCCACCACGAGAAGCACGCCGTCCACCATGCGCATAATGCGCTCCACTTCCCCTCCGAAATCCGCGTGACCCGGCGTATCAACGATGTTTATTTTTGTGTCACCATAATGGATCGAGGCGTTCTTCGAAAAAATCGTGATACCGCGCTCCCGTTCAAGCTCGTTCGAATCCATAATAAGCTCCTTTACCGCATCGGATTTCAGTTTGAAATTCTCCGATTGTTTGAGGAGCGCGTCCACAAGGGTCGTTTTCCCGTGGTCAACGTGCGCGATGATAGCGATGTTTCTGATGTTCGATGCGTTCATAATGTTAGTTATACCCGCACGCACGGTGACGGGAAAGGGGCCGGGAAAACGGAAGTTTTCCCGTGGTGGAAGTACTGAAACCGCAAGGTGTTAGAAAATGATTTATTTTTAAATAAATCATTTTGTCTACCTGCGCGATGATAGCGATGTTTCTGATGTTCGATGCGTTCATAAAAAAATGCCCCTCCGGGCGTGACACCTATATGCTCACAGTATGGAATAAAATATCGGGATTGACAAGTCTGCGCTTATTTTCTTATTGTAATTGCAGATATTTATTCACATACGATGGAGTAATGTCATGGAAACATCGAAATGGATCCCGTTCGATCTCGATGTGAACCTTTTTTATGGCACGGTCGACACCCGAGAAAAGTGGAATGAGGTCGTGGGAAGATATCGTGCCATCTACGGCGATATCGAAGATCTCACCAAAACAACGCGACTCCCGGAACTCCGAAAAGAAAACGCACGTCCCGGATTCAGCTATAAAGGAAGAGGTATCACGCTCGCCGAATGGGCGGCACAAAACGACATCGACCTTGCCGTTCCAACGGCATAAAAAACAAACCCTGCACTACACAGGGTTTTTATTATAAAGATCATTACGGATCAAAAATAATTTTTGATCTTTTTGCTTTCTTCGAAACAACGACCGTGACCACGAGCCACAACAACGCGAGAAAAAAAATTGATGACATGCCCGCATCGAACGGAACTTCACAGGCTTCCGTGAAAAGCCAGCCGGCGCATCCATATCCGATCGAGAATACCAATGCCGCAAAAAATGCATTCCAGAAATAATCGAAATCAGGCGCGTCTCTTTCCGTAGGTACAAAAAAAGTGAGAAATCCCTCGATCAGAAGGACGAACACAATGAGCGGACAAAAGAATATCGCTTTCAAAAAATATTTTGCTTTTCTTTGAAATACCGGCGCAGAGTTGGTTCTATTTTTTTCCTTATTCTTCAAAAATAAGGAAAGATATATTCCCGCAACACATTGGGTGGTGAATAAAAACACAAGTACCGCGATAACCACTTTCATATCTTCACCTCCTTACGGTTCGAAAAGTGTTCCGGTTTTCACCCCATCGTATACCCAGAGGGTAATGTAGGCCAACACGAACCATATCACCGTTCCAAAAAACGTTCCCTCAAGCGCGCTCCAAAACAATTCGGGGTCATCTCCGGTGAATGCCCACGTGCACGCGATAATCGTGATACCGCATGCCCACGCAACGAATCCGATAAAAAACCTTCCCAGATGTTTGTACGCGTGTGCAAAAAGCAAGAAAAGATAAAAAGGCCACAAAAAGATCGAAGCGTGGCGCCATTTTCTGACCCTTCCCTTTTCAAGTGCTCCCTCGTCTTCCTGCCACGCAGAAAGGAACTGGTGTCCGACGGTATACGCCATAACCATCAAAACGATAAAGATGGAAACGATTCTTTCCATTATCAGATCTCCAATTTATTAAAAAATCTGATTACAATAAAACACTTTTTTTGTGATTCGACAAGCCAACCATCGCTTTAAGAGTGTAAAAAAATACGCCCCGTCGGGGCGTATTTCTATACGAATACCTGATCCTTCACGAGCCGCTGATACGCGGAGCAATCTTTCACCAATGCTTCATGCGTTCCAATGCCGGCTACTTTTCCCTCATCGAACACTATTATTCTGTCGGCATCCTTAATCGTGGAAAATCGATGCGCGATGATGAGTGTCGTTCTTCCTTCCGACGCTTTGCCGATCGCTTCACGAATCTCTTTTTCGTTTGTCGTATCGAGATTCGATGTCGCTTCGTCAAAAATAAGAATTCTCGGATCTTTGATGAGCGCACGGGCAATACCGACACGCTGACGCTCTCCTCCGGAAAGACGAATACCGCGTTCCCCGATCACCGTGTCATACTGCTTCGGCATTCTTGAAAGAAATCTATCGACGCGTGCCATTTCCGAAATTTTTTGTAACTCGTCGTCTGAAAAACCATCTCCTTTTCCGTTCAGAGGAAATTTAAGATTGTATCCCAAGGTATTATCAAAGAGCATCACGTCCTGTTCCACATGCCCTATGTGCTCGCGATAATAATCAAGCTGTATATTCTTCAGATTAACTCCATCGACAAGAATCTCCCCTTCCGTCGGATCGTATGCGCGAAGAATAAGCGATGCGGTCGTTGATTTCCCTGCGCCCGATTCCCCCACAAGCGCGATCCGTTCTCCCGGACGTATTGAGAAACTCACGTTCGAAAGCACTTCACGCTCTTCTTCGTTTTCTCTCGCCTCGATTTCCTCGCTCTCCGCATCATCGTCCGAAAGAAATTGCTGTTTCGGATAGGTAAATGAGACGTTTCTGAATTCAATGGCTCCATGTATCTCGGGTGTTACCGCATCGGCGACATCCACAATGTCCGACGGTACGTCAAACATGATGAAAAATTTCCGTATTGCGGCGTAATCCTCCAAAAGTCTCCGATGCATTCGTCCTAATTGTCGCAGCCCTCCGAATATGCTCGAAAACCAGAAAAACAACATCACAAGAACCCCCGCCTCGAGTTTTCCGTTAAAAACAAGCAGTACCGCGATCGCCATTCCCGCGATTCGTATAAGAATGGAGGAGGCGTTCCGGAAGCTGTCGAGATAACTGAATTGTGTCCACATTTTTCTTCCATGATCCGCTATCTTCGTCCACTGACTTCCAAGTTCCCGCAATACTCTTTTTTCCTGCGCATTCACTTTCACTACTTCAACATTCCGCACGATCTCGGACTCGAGCCTGCTGTTCTCATTCCACATCTTCTGCATTTTTGTGATGGATACATCGAACTTTCTGTTCATCCACAGTGTCCACGCGATATATATCGCGGCACCGACGATACTAATGACTCCCACAATTGGCTGTAACCAAAGAATCGCAATCATTGCGAATAATGTGCTTAATGCCGTCGGAAACACGTCATACGATATCGTATATGCCGCCGACTGCAACGAGTGGGATCCGCGGGAAAGAACGCTCTGCTTTATTCCCGAATGCTCATTTTTGTGCTGTCCGAGCGAGAAGGATAATGTCTTTGAAAGTCCCTCGATACTCAAATAACTGTTCACAAGATAATCAAAATGGCGCAATTCATAGATGTTTTTTATCTGTGCCACGGCGATCTCAAGAAGAAGCGCGCCACCGCTTATACACACGAACAAAAGTGCTTGTTCAAGCGATTTCGAGACCAGGACCGCATCCACTATTTTTCCGAAAAAATAGGGCGCGATGACTCCGATCCCCTCCACGAGCATCGCAAATAGGAAAATAACGAAAAACGCCGTTCGAAACGGTCGCAATATGCCCCACGTCTTTTTTAGTATGTTCTTATCCATATTTTTTCCTGTTAATTCACTTTATACTTGTATAATAAATACTCACTATTGTCAACCATTCGTTATCATAAAAAACCCCGATTCTCGGGGTCTCACTATTTATGTATTTTTCCGAACGCGCCCAAAAATACGTTTTCTTCAAGTTGTCTCGCCTGTGTTTCTGAAAAATCGTATTCAGCATCGCATTCCGCAACTACCACATCCATTTTCGGAAGAAAGAGATCGTCATCGGAATTCATCGTGTAACACACTCCCGCATCAAGAAGTTTGTCGATATGAAGGTCTCGTACATTCGTTATCAATCCCGATCGAAGATTCGAAAGCGGACACCCGGTGATGCGTATTCCTTTGTCGAGAACATCCCCGATAAGCTCATCATCTTCCCCGAGCGGAATCGCGTGTCCAATACCGTGACACCGGAGATCGAATATGGCTGTCCGTATATTATCGAGAAGCCGCTCTTTATATGTTTCTTTCGGTTCCGGAAACACCCATTCTCCCGCATGGCAGTCGCGTTTCACGTTCGTGCCGAATGTGAGTTCGTATGCGTGAAAATGTTTTTCCGGTGGATGACTTGCTTCGTCACAAACAAGGTCAAGCACCAGCTCTCCGTCATATTCAACGGCGATCTTCGCGATTGCAAGTCCTGTTTTTTCATCCGCTTCCCTGCCGATGCATATGACCGGCGTTACGGATATCCCGAATTCTTTTTCTCCGAGACGGATTCCTTGAACGATCGCATCGGTCGCCTGCCGCATAGTGAGTCCTTGAGCCGTGTGATATTGTGGCGCAAATTTTCCCTCCACATACACATACCCTTCTTTCGCCCGCTGTCGCGCGTAGTTAAATCCGAGAATTTCGAGTGACTCTTTCGTCTGAAGTACGCTCGTTATCACACGGAATCGTTCGACGATGTCGATCTGCGGATTTTTGAAAAACTCCAAAAAATGCTCCGCCGATGTAAACAGATACTTTTTCTTCGCCTGTTTGTAGAGTGCGTGAAGAATATTTGCGACTACGGCGCTCCCATCAATATGGTCATGCAACAATCCTCTTATGTTCGGTTTCACTTCTTCTCCATTTTTTGATTTTCTGACTACAAGTATACCTCTTCATTTTTTTGCTGTCACTCCCGAGCGACATAAAAAAATGCGCGGATTTTGCCGCGCATATATCGTTTTTTTCAACCTAATGTTTCCAATAATTTAATCAGTTCGTCCTTCCGATTATACAACTCACCGAGAATAATGTAGGTAATAACATCAACATCTTCGATGTTTTTCATTCTTTCCACAAGCGTTCCCGCGTCTTCGTTTTTTATACGCGTGTATATTTCTTCACGCAATAATCCGACGGCGCCCTGCTCTTTTCCCGCCTTCCCCGCGTTGTTCAGAAATACCACAAGTCCATCGGTACTCCACGCGTGTATTTTCGAAAGAATGACCGAAAACGCGGCCTCTACAAGATCATACGCCGTATTTTCCACAATATGTATCATCTCCGGTTCGGTACAATCGTCCAACTCATTCTTAAGACGATTGAAAAATTCGTCCTCTATCACTTCCGGCATGTCCTTTACGATCCTGAACACCACTTCCGTTCTGCTCCTTGCTTCCAGAATATCTTCCATCGCATCCGCGATCGCATCGTGCAAATCGGTATCGTAAAATTTATGGATGAGACCAACAACTTTTTCCAGATCCCCATCTTCGATACTGAAGAAAAAAGCATCCAACAAAACATCCCGCGCCTCACTGAATTCGTCGTATATGATTTTCGCGATCTTTTCTGAAGAGACCGCTTTTAGTTTTTCGAGAATAACTCTTTCGACGATGGCGACTACGTTTCCTTCCTGAAACTCTTCTTCCCTCTCCAGATCATATTCCCCGTTTCCCTCAACCGATATCCCTTGTCCACGAAGAAGATCGTCCACGGCGTCTCTTTCTCTTTCTACGCGTCCACGGATAAGAATGAGATCGTGGATGGAAAGCATTTCAAGTTCCGATACAAAAAATTCCGGCGTGATCTTTTCGAGTTTGAAAAGGGCAAGAAGCAACATCGGTTTCAACGCATGTTTATCTTCCATCATTGACTCTCCTTACATTTAATATACTGTCTATAAAATCCCACAAATGAATATCGTAGTCAACACAAAAAGTGTTCGCACCCACGAACACTTTTTCCTATTTTCGCTTGTCGGCTAATACGCCTTCTGCGTATATCCTTCGCACCCCGGGGGAATATAACAGTGGTTTTCCGGCAGATCGAACCCAGGCATGCAGTTCACCCATTCGGGACATCCCGCATATTTTTCATTCGGTATCTTCCCGGGAATGGTGCCGATCGTCGGCATTTGTTCCACAACTCCCTTTTTCCAATTCGTTCCACACTCATTTCTAAAAAAACTCCACTCCTCGCATTCCGCTCCGTCGGGAAACATGCAATATCCGATCTCGCCCGCGTTATCATCCTTTCGTATATCCACCCTATAACCGAATGCCGCACATGTCTGTGATGCCGGATTTGCCATTTGTGCCTGTCCCGACAAATTCTCCGTGGGTACGCCATCTCCCTTATTTTCCATATCCGCGTTTCGCGGTATCGTGTTCGCGACAATTCCGATCCCCGTGAGAAGGACCAACGCCGCAATGATCGTCATGTTTTTCCTCATGGTGTCATTATATCACGCGATGGTTGCCCCATGGGACATAATGCGGGAGAATTTATATATGGAAGACAGACGCATCTTTCTCATCGATAAACCCGCCGGAATTACTTCGTTTGACGTGATTCGCGTGTTACGAAAAAAACTCGGCATAAAGAAAATGGGGCACGCCGGCACGCTGGATCCGCTTGCAACAGGGCTTCTTATCGTTGGCGTGGGCGACGGCACAAAAGACCTGACAAAATACATAAAACTTCCGAAAACATACGAAGCGGACATACTGTTCGGAACAAAAACCGATACCGGGGATACCGATGGGAAAGTAATAGAAGAAAGATCGGCGGCACATTTGTCGAAAGAGGATGTGGTGGAGGCGCTCCAAAAAATTATCGGAACTCATCTCTTTCCGGTACCGTTCTACTCCGCGATAAAAATATCGGGAGTCCGGCTTTACGCGCACGCGCGTAAAGGAGACGTGATAGAACTTCCAAAAAAAGAAATGACCGTATCCACCGCATCGCTTATTTCTTTCCGCATTCTTGGAGAAAAAGCTGTCGCCTCGGTATCGCTAGATGTTTCAAGCGGCACTTATATACGCACACTCGCGGAAGAGATTGGAAACATTCTCTCTCTTCCCGCAACGATACAAAGGCTCCGCCGCATCCGTGTCGGTAATTTTTCAATAAACAATGCGGTTCCCCTGTCGGAAATTCCCGACGCATAGTAATCCCCCTTGCTCCTCATACGGTGGTTCGGTATAGTTTTAGCAGGAAATTAACACCATCCGGAGGCATCTATGTTCCAACCCATTCCTATGGAGGAATTTTTGGACAGGACCAAAACGAAAATTCCCAGTTTTCCGACCACATTGGAATTTGTGGTATCGCTTCGGGATATTACCGAAATTTCAGCGGTTCAGGTAATGCCAAAAAATTATCTGGAAAATATTATCAGAAATATAACGCTGGAAGGAGACCCGTCGTACAGACCGTACAAAAACGCCGAGATATCCCTTGCGCGTATCGACCCTCACGAACTAAGTGTGGGGCAGACATTCGTTGAAAGAAAAAAATATCAATCGATACTCGAAAATTTCGGAAATGCGCTTATGAAAGAATATTGCGTTCCCCGCGGTATCGCGAAAGCAATGCCGGTCATCGTCTTTGGAAAAACCGAAACCATCGAATCCGCCGTTGCACTCTATCTTCCGCCGATCATCGAAGCCAACTCACGACAATTTCTCATGGACGGTATCCATCGTAATTTCATTGTCATGAGAACAGGCACCACCATCGAAAGTATCGTCATAAAGAATGTCGATGTTCCACTCCCTTGTGATATCGGTACGTGGGATATAGTAAACATAGTCGACGAAAAACCACCGCGCGAAAAACGATTTCATAACCTTAATGTGGATTTTTTCAGAAATCTTAAATTTGCAGGTGTAGACGGCTAAAAAAATCGATTCCGCATACTTGCTATGCGGAGTTTTTATTAATAATGATATGTCTTTCCTTTCGCGATCGTTATCCAGCGGTAGATCTGCTCCAAAAGAACGACGCGCGCCAACTCATGCGGAAATGTAAGGCGCGACAACGCGATATGTTCGTATTTTTTTTCATGCACCTCATTACCGAACCCCAATGCGCCACCGATCACAAAAACAACGGTGTTTCCCGCATATTTTTCGAGAAGCCCGGAAAAATTCTCCGAGGTATTTTCTTTTCCGTTCTCGTCCAATAAAAAAATCATCGCTCCTTTTTTCTCTTCTTTTTCCAAAACACGAAGCAGTCGCTCCCCTTCTTTCTTCTTCGATCTCTCTCTTTCTCCGTCTGTTTTCCATGGTACCGCCTCAATTTCCGTGAGAACAATGCGCGCAAACGGAGCGGAGCGTTTCATATATTCTTCGCAGGCTTCACGAAAATAACTTGTCCGCACCGCACCTAAAGCAATGACATGTATGGAAAACATGGGTTAAAAAATATAAAGATGGAAAATATCCATTGTTTTTATAAGTATACATGTTTTTTTCCTTTCCGCCGCCATATTTTTTTCATTTCTTGCAATAATATTAAAAATATGGCAAAATATGAAAAGCATCGGGATCTCATTCAATCACCAATTCAAAGGAGGTTCTTTTGAAAATCCTATATCTGATGTTCGATCTCGCGTGGTTTCTTTTTTTCTCTTTTTTGATCGCGATTCCATTCTGGATACTCATCCAGATGTCGCAGGCGCAGGATACACCCCTTTTTTATATTCTTGGTGCCGCGGCATACGGTTCACTGAGCGTCGTATGTATGAAGAAGATCATACTATTACTTTCGGGAACAAATCGGTGGAAGATCGTGAAAGAAAAGATCGACGTCGTCGTGGTAAATACGAAGAGCGGCGGAGCGGCTCACTTTGTGAAGGAATGGGAATATGTGGCGCTTATTATTATTTCCGCCGTCGGATTCGCCCAAACAGCGATCATAATAGCGGAAAACAGCAAAGAATCCCTTCCTCACGGAGAAAAATGCATACATCTTGGCGTTTTTCTCTCGGCTTTTCTTGCTTATTTCTTTTTCCGCGGAGGATCGTGGATCGTCAATTTTTTTATTGAGTTTTTAAATTTCTAAAACACGGTTTCAACCGTGTTTTTATTTTTTGCACCGGCTCCCTGCCCGAAATGCATATACGTTGCAGGCGGGCGCCGCACAAAACGGAATGCGAGACACCTGTGTGTCTCGCTTTACGCATAGCACAACATAGAATTTTTGCTCCGACTAAAATTTCCACCGTCGTGAAAATTTTGTCTAGCCGCCACCTGCGCGTGCATATCTGCTGATATGCACTGGCTCCGGTGCACAAAACGGAACGCGAGACACCTATGTGTCTCGCTTTGCGCATAGCGCAATCCGTTTTGTGCCCCCACTAGGATTCGAACCTAGGACAAACTGCTTAAAAGGCAGCTGCTCTACCAGCTGAGCTATAGGGGCTTACATGGGAATTCTAATACAAAGAAACAACATATATCAAGTTATCCCGGATTTCCGAAAATATATTCTTTTCTTCTCTTTTCCGGAAACCGCTCGATCGCATACCGAAGCATCGTACGGGGCATGGTTTTATGATATTTTTTCAGAAATCTTTCCTCCGTGGGTATTGATCGCTTCCCTATTTCACGAAGCATCCATCCCACCGCCTTTTGGATGAGATCGTGTCTGTCATATACCAGTATTTCCGCGATTTTTAACGCATCGTCGAACACTCCCCGTTTTATAAAATGGAACGTTGCGATCATCGCGATTCTCCGCTCCCACACGTTTCGGGAACGTGCGAGTGCAAAAAGGATTTTCTTGTCTCCCGAAAAAACGTACGTACCGACGATTTTATCCGCGGAGAGATCGACAAGATCCCAATTGTTTACCCAGCGGATATTTTTCAAATATAACCCGTATATGGTTTTCCTGTTCTTTTCTTCCTTGAATCTCTCGACGTACAAAAGAAGCGCGACAAGACGTTCTTCATGAACCTTGGAATGCAATAATATCTCCGTCTCTTTAAAAGAAAAATCCGGATGTTCTTTCGCGATTTTTCTTGACTGGGGAACCGTGATGCCAAAAAAAATATCCCCTTCCCCGTACTCTCCGGGACCGGTTTTAAAAAACCGTCGTAGTATGACAGCCCTTTTCTTATTTGCGGCGTTCTTTATTTCTTTCTTTATCACCCGAAGTTCTTCGTTCATAGCGTTATCCGTTCCACGAGAGTATATTCGGCTCCGCTCCGATTAAGATGCGACTCCATAAGATCGATAGATTTTGGCGTAAAAAACATTTCAATAGGTTCCCGCACATATGCGTCTTTCGGCGGATTTCTGAAAAAACGGACAAGAGTAATGTGCGTCGTAAAGCTTTTTCGTTCATCTCCCCTGAAAATACCGTTTTTAACGCACTGCGCATCAAATGCGTCCCGCACACTTCCTAATCGCACCGAATCCTCTTTCCTTCCGTTCGCCCATATCATGCGCGGTGGAATATTTTCGTCGTATGTTACATCGGGAATACCAATATCTTTTCGCACCTCTTCGTACTCACGCGCCGTATTTTGTATCGCCGTCACTATGTGCGGTACGTTTTCCTCGTCCTGTTCGCCTAAAAATTTCAGTGTAATATGCCAATCTTCCTCGGGAATCATCCTTCCACACGAAAGAATTCCGTCGTCGATCCGATCAAGCACATATCTCAATTCCCGTTTTATCTCATCGGGAATGGGAATTGCCACAAAAAACCTCCTTTTCATTGGGTTTATCATACCATACAATGGAATCATGCCACGCGGGATACAATCGGGCGAATATCTGAAGTCCATAAAAGAACGATCCGAGAATAAAAGAATCGGATACAAACACCAGCTTATAGGACTTGAAATTGCGGATATTCTTGACGATCGTTCCCATAAAGCGCTCTATATCAAGCTCGTGAAGGAATTTGGTGAACAAAAAATCATGGGGCTTGCAAAAGATGTCGCGGAGCGAAAGAATATAAAAAACAAGGGTGCATACTTCATGCGCATGCTTCACATGAAAAACAATGATTAATATCGTTACCATAGACAAAAAAAACGACGAGAAATTTCTCCGCAGCAAGACGGTCCCTTTTGATGTAAAAAAATTGAAAGATAAATCCAATGTGAAGAATATACGAGAACTTCTCAAGGGAATGCGCGAAACGATGCGTCTCGCGAACGGCGTGGGACTCAGCGCGAATCAGATCGGCATTGGCGAACGTTTTTTCGTGGCACAGGTTCCCGACGATCAGGGGAGGCAAAAATTCTATGCTATCTTCAATCCCGAGATCGTCAAAAGATCAAAAATGACGGAAACCGTCGAGGAGGGGTGCTTGAGCGTGCCGAATATGTATGGCCCCACCGAACGCCATTACGAGGTGACACTCACGGGATACGACCAGCATGGAAAGAAACTAAAGATAAAAGCGTGGGGACTTCTTGCGCGCGTCTTCCAGCACGAGGTCGGTCATTTGAACGGGGAACTCTTTATCGATACGGCAAAAGAACTGCACCGCGTTCATCCGGCCGAATAATCGGACTATGGAAAATTCTTTTTCTTTTTTCGGAACACCGCGATTCGCGGAGATTGTCCTCTCCGAACTCGTGCAGCGGGAATGGATTCCCTCATTCGTTGTGTGTAATCCCGATCGTCCGGCGGGAAGGAAAGGAATCATGACTCCCCCTCCGGTAAAAATACTGGCGCAAAAGAACAGCATCCCCGTTTTTCAGCCCGAAAAATTGTCGGAAAAATATTCTGTATTTTACGAGGAACGAGACTACTTCGTGGTGGCCGCATACGGAAAAATTATTCCAAAATCCGTTTTTGAACTTCCCCGCTTCGGTACTATCGGTGTCCATCCCTCACTTCTTCCGAAATACAGAGGTGCGACACCCATCCAGTCGGCGATTCTGAACGGAGAAAGGGAAACCGGAGTGACCCTTTTTCTTATCGACGAAAAAGTCGATCATGGAAAAATTGTCGCCGAAAAAGCGGTCTCTCTGGAAAAAACCGATACCTATACCACTCTTGAGGAGAAACTTGCGCGCTCGGGGGCACAACTTCTCACCGAAACTATCCCCGACCTCATCAACGGAAAAATAACACCGAGAGAACAGGAACACGATCGTGCAACGATGACAAAAAAAATGAAAACCGAAGATGCCTTCGTATCTCCGGAAACGCTCGAAGCGGCGCTTCGTGGAGATGTCCTTAAGGCGGAAACCATAGACCGCATGGTACGCGCGCTCACTCCCGAGCCGGGGGTATGGACTCTGAAAGAAAAAAAAAGAATGAAAATTCTCGAAACGCGAGTCTCCGAAAACAAACTCATTCTCGTGAAAATACAGATGGACGGAAAAAAACCGCAGAGTCTCTAACTCGTGAGTTCCAGCATGTCGCCCGACAAAATCTTATCCGTCGGAGGCAATTCCAACACTCTTTTATATTTTGGATTCCAGAAAAAAAACCTGTTCGGTTTTATATTTTTTTTCAGCGATACTACAATGCCCTCCGCATCAAGCACGGCAACATCGATCGTGGTCCCCATTCCAAACGTGTGTATTCCCCATCGGGTTTCAAAATAAATGGGGCGCGGTGTTTTGAACGCGAGCATACCGTCCGTTTTTTCCTTCATGGTACGCAACACCAGAACATCGTCGAATATCGCTACATTCCTTGTTTTATTAAAAAGTTTCACGATATATCGAAAATCTTTTCTCTCGATGTGCTCCCACCCGCAAGTGCGATCCCGCTTTTCGAAACTCCGAGATATTCCGAAAGAATTTCGACCACTCTTCTATTCGCCTTTCCCTCTTTTGCTGGCGCATTTGCACGCACGACAAAATGAATGTTGTCTATTTTTTCAACACCCTCCCGCTTGCTATTCGATTTTACAAACACAAATATTCTCATTTTATAGAAACAATGATTTTACTATATTGATATTTTTCCTATCCGGTCCGTTTCCGTCAAACCCAGGCACCTCAAGTATCCACGCCTTATCCCAAAGGCGTTTTTCTTTCGCGAGCGCTCGAAATCCATCCATTCCTATCTTCCCCTCTCCGATATTTTCATGGCGATCATGATGCGATTCGTATGCCGTTTTCGAATCATTGACGTGCAATGCGACGATCTCGTCAATTCCCACTTTTTTGTCCCATTCGTCAAAAAGTTTTTTTATTTTTTTTTCGGTGTATTCGGAAATGATTCCCGCCTCGAATGCGTGCGCGGTGTCAAAACATATCTTTACCCTGTCCGAACCCACTTTTTTATAAAGATGCGCCATTTCCTCGATCCCGGATCCGACTTTTGCTCCCCCTCCCGCTGAGTTTTCCATGATAAGATGTGATTTTCCCGGAACATTCTTCAAAACCCGCTTCATCGCAAAAATTTCTTTTGCGAGCGCTTCTTCGGGACCTATGCCCTTTCCCGACCCCACGTGAAATATAAGTCCGTCGGCCCCTATCGTTTCCGCGATTTTTAGGTGTTCCGAAAGATTTTTTATCGATTTTTCATATATTTCTTCCGATGCGCTCGCAAGATTCACAAGATACGATGCGTGAAGATACACCTCCCGAACGGTGCTTTTTATCTTTGCCTCACGGAATTTTTTCGCATCGGAAGCGGAAATCGTGCGCGTGTGCCACATACGTGGTGATGCACCGAAAAATTGAACTACAGTACCACCGATCGCTTCAATATTTTGAATAGCGTTCCACGCGCCGCCTTCCGCGGATATGTGGGCACCGATAAAAGGAAGTTTACTCTCCATAATTCTATGGTTGCAGCGCTTCGGCGGAATTTCCGTTCACGGAAATCACCGCATCGGAAACGCTCGGGAATTGCCGTAACGTCTTCTCTATTTGTGCGCGTATCGCGGCAACGCGACACGAGCCTCCCGCATTCAAAGATTCGTTGAAATCGGCATGCGCTGTTCCGTTTTCTATCGTTATATTTTTCAGCATCACCCCCGAAGGAATACTTGTAAAAAGTCCTTTCTTTTCCTCATCGGCGTTTGGTCCCTTCAAAAGTTCGAGTATCGCCGCACGGGCAATTTGCGGAGTCTTTGGAACAATTCTATCCGACGATTCAAGATTTGTGCAGGTATCCATTGAAGAATCCGTTCCGTATTTCCCGAAATATACGGACACCACGCTTGTGGCGGTCATAAAACGCACCGGAATGCCGTATGAGGCATCATGTTCCGGAAGTCCGCTCGGGTTGTCTTTCACTATCATGAGTGTCCCCGTTTCCGTTTCCGGATCCTCGAAAGACAAAGACGAAGAGAACGGAATGAATTCCGTCGTCATCCAATCCTCGTCTGTCATTCCGTAATGCGCGAGAATCAATTTTCCGTTCGCGTCGAAAAGTTTTACTCCTATATTTGCCTCAAAAAACCACGATCCTCGTGCCTTTCCTTTCACGACAAATGGCGATGTCATTATTTCTCCTTCCCTCGGAGACTCAATGACCACTTCATTATTTTCTCCGCCGGTTTCCCGATTGGAACTTTGGTCCTTTCCATTCTCGGGTTTCCCGAAGATCCAGAAAACACATACCACACCGAGAGCAACGACAACAGCCGCAATTCCGAGAAAAATATTTTTATTATTCATTGTGTATATGTTTCAATAATTCCTTTATCTCCTCTATATCCCGTTCCATTTTCGCTATTTTTATCCCTGTTTTTACCGTTTCATTTTCTTCCGCGTGTATCTCTTTTTCCGTCTTATCAACTATCTTTTTCTGCGACCGGAGACCGGTAATAATGATGTTGTCTCCGATAAAATAAAAAACAAATAGCCCCGTTACGAGAAGGATGATAACGCTCACCGCAACCGAACCGAGACCGTAGAGTGACGGAAATATTTCCGCCGTTTCCCACACTCCCTTCCAAAAAAGCACAACACCAACGCCTCCGACAAATGCGTACAATATCGGAAAATGGCTCAATGCGCCCCGAACCTTATCCTCGAGCTTATCGAAAAATTTCACTATCCTGTGGATCATACACTCATAATATCATCTTTTGGCGCAAAAAAAGAATAATTACCGTCCACTTCAAAAACCACGATGCAAGAAGCGACGGACGTTATTTTGGCAAAAATTTTCTGTTTCTTAACTCCCTATGATATTTGACGGCAAATCGATGCGCTTCGTCACGCACGCGCACAAGCACATTGTGTTTCGCCCACGTTGGGATGTTTCCGACTATGTCCGTTCCCTTCCTGTCCCTTCCTTTTACCATTCCGATTACGGGAATGCGTATACCGCGTTCTTTGAGTATTTCCTTCGCGGCGTTTACCTGTCCCACGCCTCCATCGATAAGTATAAGATCGGGTAATGGCCACTCACCGTGATTTAGACGACGCTCCAACACCTCTTCCAACATTCCCGTATCATCGGGAGAATTTTTTTTCTTAATGGCAAATTTTCTGTATGCCGCTTTTTCCGGTGACTCTCCCCCAAAAACCACCATACTTCCTGTTGCATTTTTCCCCGAAATATTGGATATATCATATCCTTCGATCCTTTTTTTGGAAGTTCTCGATTTTGAATTTCCAATTTTGAGAGAATCTTCGGAAATGACCGCGACATCCTGCATGCGATCCAGCGCAAAAAGCTGTCGTTTTATCTTCTCTGCTTTTTCAAATTCGAGAGACCCACTCGCGCGTGACATTTCTTTCTCGAGATTTCTTTTTATCTTCTTTTTCTCTCCAGAGAGAAAAAGAAGTATATTTTTTGTCGTTCTTGCATAATCGCTTTTTTTTACCGCCCCGATGCATGTTCCCGGACATAGTCCTATATGGTAATTGAAACAAGACTTCCCTCTTTTTGTGGATAATTCAATTTCCTTCGGTGAATGATCGTTCCACGGAAATATCCTACGCATGATACGTAACACCTCCTTCAATGACCCCGACGACACAAATGGACCGAATCCGGCGATAAAATTTTTCTTCTTTTCTTCGGTAAATTCCTTCCCTCTTATAAGCATCACCCTCGGAAACGTTTCTTTTGTTATTCCCACATATAAGAAACTCTTGTCGTCCTTCTCCTGTATATTGAATGGAGGCTGATACTGTTTTATAAGTGCCGCTTCGAGAATGAGCGCTTCTATCGCGGAATCCGTCGTCCTGTACTCTATATTTCTTATATTCTTCACGAGATTTTCTATCCGCGAATCGTGCGGACGCGTGAAATAACTCGTCACGCGACGTTTCAAATTCACCGCCTTTCCGATGTACAAAATATTTCCGCGGGCACCTTTCATGATATATACCCCCGAAAATTCCGGAATGTGCGAATAGACACTCATGTATATTTAATTAATCGGAATAAAAAAGAAAGTCAAAAAATTTCTGTGCGGGCGTTTTTTCCTTTGGAGTATATGCGGTTCCATCAAATATCTCGCGCAATTTATTCCTCGCTTCATTTTCTCCCGCGCGAATAATGTCCTTTGCGTCCGCGAATTGAAACCAACGATATCCAATGACCGGCGGGTTCAAAACGATATTCGCCTGCGGCAATACGCGACGTGCAAGTTGATATTCAATAATCGCGAGCGCACGCGGCATCACCGAATAGAGTTTCACCGGATTAAAACTCTCTTCTTCGAGGTTATACCACCGACTCGAAACATCCACCGCAATAACATATTCCGCCCCGAGTTCGCGGACGACATCCGCGGGAACGGGGTTCACGAATCCTCCATCCATAAGCAATGTTCCATTTACCTTTGTGGGAGGAAAAATGAGCGGAAGCGCAGTCGATGCTTGAATTGCATCGCGTAAATTTCCTTTTTTCAGAATTATCTCACTCCCACTTTCCACGCCAGTTGCAACCGCGGCAAAGGGAATCTTACACTCCTCTATATTCATTCCGTCTATTTTGTTCTCAAGAAGATCCAGGAGATCGTTCTTGAATAACTCCCCATCCTTTTTACGGATCATTCGATGTGCGGGATACACATCTTTTTCGCGGATACCAAGAAAAAAATTCTCAAGGAAGCCTATGTCTTTCGTCGCGGCATAGATACCCCCCACGAGCGCCCCCATGCTTGTTCCGGCAATATAGCTTATTTCGATCCCCGCTCTTTCAAGCGTACGGATGACTCCGATATGCGCGAGTCCCTTTGCGGCTCCGCCACCAAGCGCAAGTCCAACTTTTTTTGGGATTTTTTTCTCCATGGATATATCCTAAAACAAAAAAACTATTTAAGCACCTTTCTCAAATATTCTCCGGTAAAACTTCCCGCGACCCTTGAAACGTGTTCCGGGGTGCCTTCCGCGACGATCGTTCCTCCCTTTTCTCCTCCCTCCGGACCAAGATCGATAACCCAATCGGCGGTTTTTATCACATCAAGGTTGTGTTCGATGACCACTACCGTATTGCCGCGATCCACAAGACGATGCAGTACCTCAAGCAGCTTTTTCACATCGTGAAAATGAAGTCCTGTTGTCGGTTCGTCGAGAAGATACAAAGTTCTTCGCGTATCCCGCTTTCCGAGCTCCGCTCCAAGTTTTATACGCTGTGCTTCTCCGCCGGAGAGCGTTGTCGCGGACTGTCCCAATTCGAGATATCCCAATCCCACCTCGTCGAGTATTTTCAGGCGATCATACAGCCACGGCACGTCGTCAAAAAATTTTGCCGCTTCCTCTATCGTCATCTTCAACACTTCGTGGATGTTTTTCTTTTTGTATTCCACCTGAAGCGTTTCCCTGTCGAATCGCTTGCCTCTACACACATCACATTCGATGTATACCGTAGGAAGAAAATGCATCTCGATTGCGATAAGACCATGCCCCTCACAATGTTCACAACGTCCTCCTTTGACGTTAAAACTGAACCGTCCTGGCTTGTAGCCGCGCACCCGCGCATCTTCCGTTGCCGAAAAAAGATCTCTTATATATGTCCACGCGCCCACATATGTTGCCGGATTCGACCGCGGAGTACGTCCTATAGCGGACTGGTCGATATTAATAATGCGGTTAATGTGTTCCACTCCCTGCATTTCTCTGTGCGCGCCGACAACATAATTGGCACTATTGAATTTATTCGCGAGCGTTTTCCAAAGCACATCATATACAAATGTGCTTTTTCCCGACCCCGACACTCCCGTGATCGCCACAAAACGCCGTAACGGCACCTGTATATCGACATTCTTGAAACTATTTTCGGTGATTCCTTTTACCTTCAGAAAATCATGATCTTTTTTCACCTTTCTTCTTTCCTTCGGCACCGGGACGAATTCTTCACCGCGAAGATAATCGATGGTTAGTGACTTTATTTTTTTATCATGTAAAATCTCGGGTATTTTTCCTTCCGCAACGATCATGCCGCCGTGAATGCCCGCGCCGGGCCCGATATCGACAAGATGATCGGATGCGCGAATTGTTTCCTCATCGTGCTCAACGACAATCACGGTATTTCCCAAATCACGAAGATCGTGCAATGTGTGTATGAGTTTTTCATTGTCTCTCTGATGCAATCCTATAGTCGGCTCATCGAGCACATAGAGTGCTCCCGTAAGCCGTGATCCTATCTGGGATGCGAGCCTGATGCGCTGTGCTTCCCCGCCGGAGAGCGTTCCCGCTTTCCGTTCAAGCGTCAGATATTCGAGTCCCACATCGAGCATGAATTTGAGGCGTGCCTTTATTTCCCTGAGCGGCACTTCGGTAATCTCAAAATTCTTTTTATCCCTCTTTTTCTCCATTTTTGTGAAGAAATCATAGGCTTCGCTTATGGAAAACGCCGTAACGGACGAAATATTTTTTTCCTCGATAAGGACGCTCAATGCTTCCTGTTTCAGACGTTTTCCGCCACACACCGCACATATCTTTTCGGACCAAATATTTTCCACACCAAGTCCGTGACATTCGGGACACGCTCCGTAAGGACTGTTAAACGAAAACAGGCGAGGCTCTATTTCGGGAAAAGAAAATCCGTCTTCCGGACAAGTGAACTTCGCGGAAAGCGGCGTTTCCTTATCCGTGATAATAGTTACGACATCATTCCCGTATTTCAGTCCCGTCTCAATCGCTTCGGCAAGCCGCAGTCTGTTGTCCTTGTCGGAAAAATCCAACCCCGCCGGCATGCGATCGACAAGCAAATCAATCGTGTGTTGTTTGTAACGTGACAACTCGATACGATCCCGCAGAGAATAGAATTTTCCATCGATACGGACCTCCGAAAATCCAGAATTCAGATAATCGTACAACATCTGGTAATACTCCCCTTTTCGTCCGCGTACTACCGGCGCGAGAACAAGAAGGTTGCGTTGCGCTTTATTTTCTTTTGAAATATCGATGGTAATGTTCACAATTTCTTCATTCGTCATGCGTTGTATGCGTTTTCCGCACACGGGACAATGCGGCACTCCCGCACGGGCAAAAAGCACGCGAAGATAATCGTAAATTTCCGTTATGGTAGCAACGGTGGAACGCGGATTTGCCGAATGACTTTTTTGATCGATGGAAATGGCGGGAGATAATCCCTCTATCTCGTCCACGTCCGGCTTGTCGAGGCGTCCCAAAAACTGCCGCGCGTATGCGGAAAGCGACTCGATATATCGCCGCTGTCCTTCGGCAAATATCGTGTCAAACGCCAAAGAGGACTTTCCCGATCCGGATAATCCCGTGAAGACTATCATCTTATTTCGCGGAATTTCGAGATTTACATTCTTTAAATTGTGTTCGCGGGCACCTTTTATCTTTATTGTATCGTTCATATGGAAATGCCCCGGGT
>JAJZPU010000007.1 GCA_021811055.1 bacterium | reverse complement strand
TTCTTTTTTGAGCCACGGAAACTATCCCTCTTCGGGATACCCGTCCCATCCGTGAATTATAAAAACTTTTTTCATACAAGGTTAAGTATATCAAAAAACACCAAAAGGTGTTTTTTTGGTGGACTTAGTCCGACTTAATTGGAACCAAATTTTAACGGAAACCCAGCTTTATCTGCCCAGTACCAAATTACTGCAATTATCAAAACTAGAATAACAGATGCTAGAATCCAAACAATAGGATTATCCATAGAGAACCGAAAGATGACTCTACTTTTCCGTTCTCTTTGTTCTAACTCTTTCCGTCCTGATTCTATAAGATTGTGAATCAGTTTTTCCCAGGTTTTATTAAATTTACCAACTTGAGTTTTTTGATAATATTCATCAGACAAATCCTGAACAACTTTTTCTATTTGACTAGTACTACATTGCATCGGATACCCCTTTGGTAAATTCCCCGTGTCCCATTTTTCTTCTTTTTCTGATGGAAGCTCTCCGTCTCTAAACTCGTTTCCAGAAGCAAGAGTACCTTCTCCTTCATCTTGTATTCCTACATCTAATCCTACAAAGGAATTATCAATAAAAGCACTATTTTTACCTTTATTCAAAATTCCTATTTTTTTATTTTGTTTCCCTTTCATAGATAATATGTGGATATGTGTAGTTTATCGTGGATTTTGTGGACCCGGGGAGATTCGAACTCCCGACCTCCTCGTTGCAAACGAGGCGCTCTACCAACTAAGCTACGGGCCCGTATGTGGGCGCACTAGGAATCGCCCTCGACTCAATCACTCGCCGTCGCTCGTAATTGGTCTGGGCACCGCCTCGCGTGCTCGTCTACTGACCCGCACCAGCTCCGGCGTCCGATTCCTGAATAAATTTAAATCGACTTATTCGTGTTTTCTTTTAAAAACCATTTTACAACGGTCTTTGTGGGCGCACTAGGAATCGGACCTAGGACCTCTGTCTTATCAGGACAGCGTTCTACCACTGAACTATGCGCCCTTGAATTATTTCTTCATCAAGTTTAACTTTTCAAAACCTTCCGTGTCAAATCTTATAACATTTTGAGATCTCGGCTCAACGGTTGTTGCCCTCGACAGATTTGAAAGAAGAAAACCGAACATATAGACCACGAGCCATACAACCGCAATCGCAAGTATTCCGCCTCCCGCGAAAAGAAACACGTGTCTCACTTTTTTTAATGCAAGGGCCATATTAATTGATTGTCGTTAATTGCGATACAACACCTCACCACGTATCGTCGCTCCGACCACATCCTTGTTTTCCTGAAGAGTCATACTCTCGATCGAAAACAAGTAGCGAAATTTTTCCAGCTTTTCAAGAAAAGAAAATATATCGCTTTTTGATTTTCCCTCCAAAACAAGCGACACTCCCACCGCTCCGACGAGCGGCGATTGTTTTTGTCGCTCTCCCGCAAAAGAAAAGTTAAGATCGAGTCCCTCACCCGACGCAACAAATTGAAAATCCTTCTTGAGATCAATGAGACTGTCCCGCAACGGAAGGACATTCTGCAACACCTGTTCATACCCTTTCCCCTTCTTTTCATACTGCATTTTTGCCGATACATATGATTCGATTGAATTTGACCACTCCGCCTTTTCGCTTCGTAATGTTTCGATTTCCGCCGCATATGTGGCGATACGATTACCGAAAAAAAGTACCCCAAAGGAGAGTGCTCCGACAATTGCAAACGCGATTCCGATCTGTATGCCGATTTTTTTCTGAAATTGGGAAAGTCCCGATATTTTCAGCATGATATGCTATTATTTTACCATATATCGATGGAATCAGCCATACGGGAAATAGCATTAAAGAACAGTGAATATCCACCTCTCCTCACGGAAATTCAAGATCCTCCTTCTCGGATATTCTTTCTCGGCGCCATACCGAAAAATCCATGCGTTGCGATTGTAGGAACACGGAAAGCAACATCCGAAGGAAAAAGAAGTGCGCGAATGCTCGCGGCGACGCTTGCACAACGGGGATTTTGTATCGTGAGCGGTCTTGCGCTTGGTATTGACGAGGCTGCCCATGAAGGTGCGCTCTCAGTAGAAGGAAAAACAATTGCGGTACTCGCAAATGGACTCGATACCATTTATCCGCGGCAACACGAACATCTCGCAAAAAAAATACTCGTCGGGAAAGGCGCGATCGTTTCCGAATATACCATAGGTACTCCCGCACTTCCCCATCAATTTCTCGAACGAAACAGAATCGTAAGCGGTATTTCCACCGCTGTCATTGTCGTAGAAGCACCGCTCCGATCCGGATCGATCGCCACAGCGCGACACGCCGCAGAGCAGGGACGGGATGTATTCGTTTATCCCGGACCCGCGACACACCCAAACTACCGGGGATCTCATATGCTTATACGAAACGGAGCACGACTCGTTTCTTCTCCCGAAGACATTCTCGAAGACTTGAACGTGTCCCCTTCGGAAAAAGAAACGCAAAAACAAAATACTATCGAACGATTCGGCGACGACCCGGTTGCACGCACCATTTTTCACGCACTTTCGGAAAATCAAATGCCCATGACCATTGACAAGCTTTCCGAGTTGACTACACTGGAACCACGAACACTCGCCGAATGTATTTCACTCCTTGTTATCGAGGGTGTCATACGGGAAGATCGGAACGGAGGATTTAGCATCACACCATTATGAAACTTGTTATTGTAGAAAGTCCCACGAAAACAAAAACGGTATCAAAATATCTCAAGGGAGAATATAAAGTTGTTGCAAGCGTGGGACATATCCGCGATCTTCCGAAAAACAACAAAAAAGCGATTGATATTGCCGATGGATTTACTCCATATTACGAGATCGCGCGGGGAAAAGAAAAGGTGGTTACTGAAATACAAAAATATGCAAAGAAAGCCGAGGAGATATATCTCGCGACCGATCCCGATCGCGAAGGAGAAGCGATTGCCTGGCATATAAAAGAAGCGTGCGATCTTAAAAACCCGAAACGAGTGGTATTCAACGAAATCACCGAACCCGCCGTACGTGACGCGTTTCTTCACCCGAGAGCCATAGACGAAGATTTGAAAATGGCTCAGGAAGCAAGACGGGTTCTCGATCGTCTCGTGGGATACGATTTGAGTGGTCTTATATGGAAAAAGCTGCGGTATGGGCTTTCCGCGGGACGCGTACAGTCCCCGGCGCTCCGCATTATTATGGAACGAGAACGGGAAATACGGGCATTTATCCCGGAGCAGTATTGGACAATAGAAGCCTCACTAAAAACACAAAAAGGAGATCTTATCACGCTTCTCTGTGAAAAAGAACCCCGCGACAAAAAAGAAGTGGAGCGGATACTCGTTGCGGGAAAAAAGGAACCATGGCGGGTATTCGACGTTTCACAAAAAGAAATTCATCGCGCACCAAAAGCTCCATTTACCACGTCAACGCTACAACAAACAGCGAGTTCGCGGTTGGGGTTTTCTCCATCCCGCACCATGTCTATCGCACAAAAACTTTACGAAGAAGGACTTATTACCTACATGAGAACCGACAGCACCACCCTGAGCGATGTCGCACTCAACGAAATCCATGCGGAAATAAAATCAACATACGGAAAGGAGTATCTCGCACCGAGAAAATATCTCACGAAAAGTAAAAATGCACAGGAAGCGCACGAAGCAATACGTCCCACGCATGCGGGGGTACACCACGGAGGAAACACCGAGGAACAAAAAAGATTGTACTCGCTCATCTGGGAACGGACGATCGCGTCGCAGATGTCTGATGCGCGCGTATTGCGCACGAAAGTTTCTGCATGTACCGAAGAAAAATCAGTTCCATTTTTTTCCGCGAACGGGAATGTTATTATTTTCCCGGGATGGCTCGAGGCGGATCCCCGCGCACGCGGAGAAGAAACCGAATTTCCCCCCATCAAGAAAGAGGAGAAACTTCTCCTTATGTCCATCGACGAAGACGAGAAATTTACGCAACCACCCTCGCGATATACAGAAGCAGGACTTATAAAAGAACTCGAAAAAAGAGGTATCGGAAGACCGAGCACATATGCTTCCATTATAAAAACGCTTTTTGAACGCGGCTATGTCGAAAAAGAGCAAAAGAATCTGTGTCCTACCGATACCGGAGACGTGGTAAGTTCATTTCTTGAAACACATTTCGCAAAATATATCAGCGACACGTTTACCGCGGAAATGGAAAACGATCTGGACGAAATCGCACAAGGAAAACGGGAATACGCAAAAACCTTGAAAAACTTCTACACTCCGTTTTTAAAAGAGATAAAATCGAAGGAAAAAATGGAAAAAATAACGAATCTTGGAGATGCCGATGTCATACACATATGCCCTGTGTGCGGCGGACCGATGATTGTAAAACTGGGACGCACCGGGAAATTCCTGAGTTGTAAAAAATTCCCCGAATGTATCGGCGCACGAAAGATAGACGGCACCGAACTCGAGGGACCGAAAGAAACCGGAGAAATATGTCCACAATGCGGAAAGGGAAAGCTTATCGAACGTGAGGGACGGTTCGGAAAATTCATTGCATGTGCGAATTATCCAAAATGCAAATACGTAAAAACAAGTGAGGAGGAAGAGGCGAAAAAAAAGACGGGTGTCGCGTGTCCAGAGTGCAAGAATGGAGAACTTATGGAACGACGCGGACGGTTCGGACTTTTTTACAGCTGTTCCAATTATCCCGGATGTAAATTCATCATAAAATCAAAACCAACGGGACGCACCTGTTCCGAATGTGGCGCACTTATGATGGAAGGAACGAAAACAATTCCGGAACGATGTAGTAATAAATCGTGCCCAAACCACAACCCTCACAAAATAAAAAAATCTTCTTCCGCATAAACGAAGAAGGTTTTTTTATTTTGTCAGTATCTCCGTACCATTCTCGGTAATTGCCACCGTATGTTCAAAATGAGCGCTCAAACTCCCATCGCTTGTCGCATAACTTTCGTCGGGAAGCTGAATAATATCGGGAGATCCCGTACTTATCATCGGCTCAATTGCGAGCACCATTCCCTCCCGTAATTTCATTCCGGTTCCCGGCTTTCCGAAATTATATACCGTTGGTTCCTCATGCAACTCGAATCCGACGCCGTGACCAGTAAGTTCTCTGATCACTGAAAACCGGTTCTTTTTTGCAAAAGATTCGATCGCATTTCCTATATCTCCGAGAGTGTTTCCCGAAACACATACTCCGATCCCACGATATAATGACTGTTCCGTAACCTCCATAAGCTTCTTTGCCACGTGGGATACGGATCCCACCCCCACCGTGATGGCCGCATCGGTCACATACCCGTTGTACTTCACCCCGATGTCTATTTTCAATAGATCCCCCTCCCGAACAACATACGCATTCGGAATCCCATGCACTACCTTTTCATTCACCGATGTACAAATTGCCGCCGGGTAGGGTTTTTCGGCTCCCTCGGGCCTATAATTGAGAAAGACGGGGTATGCCTTCTCACCTTTAAGAAATTTTCTCGCGTATTCATCGAGACTGGAAAGTCGGACTCCCGGAACAACTTTTTCCTTAAGCGCCAAAAGCGCGCGTGAAAGTATTTTTCCGGACATGCGAATCCCCTCAATGTCACCTTTGTTTTTTATCATACGGCAAACTTATTCCATTTTCAGAGACTTTACAATTTGTTCGTGCACCTTATATGGAAGCGGTCTTCCGTTTATGATCGTTATTTTTATTCCCTTCTTTTTCAGAACCGCAATAATGGGATATGTACGCTCTCGATATTCCCTAAGACGCGTTACAATCACTTTCGGATCATCAAGAGTCCTTTTGCGAAGCTCTCCGGCACACAGCGCACAATGATTTCCTTTGACGCTCGCGAGCCGTGGCAATCCACAGACACGACACAAAAAACGAGCACTGTTCCTTTTCAGAGAATCTTCCTCGGGAACGGTGATGTGTATCACTTGTATATTTTTCTTTCCGAACACGCGCGTGAGTGCCGCGATCAATCCTTCGTTTTTTTCATCTCCAAATGCCTCAAAAAGCGTACGCGGAGATCCGCTAAACGCAATACTGAACCGCGCCTTCGCTATCCGTTCCGCCTCATCTCGCGTAATTTTTAAAACCCACTCGGGAGTGCACAGTATACCGTCATCGAAATTTTTACGTTCTCGCATCAATATCTCGCTTTTTTTCGCGGCGGAAGAATGCACAAGATTCTCTATGTAACGCCCCGTATCAAAATGGATTACGTTATATTTTTTTGTAAGTAATTCTGCTTGCGTACCCTTTCCCGACCCGGGCGGACCATAAATGATTATTGCTTTTGGCATGGTTTCATAATACTAAAAAGAATACCCGTTTTCCACGGGTATTCTTCCGGTTCTTTTACATTCCTTCGTACTCACGAACGGTCAATTGGGATTCAATCTGTTTCATCACCTCAAGTGCCACAGAAACTACGATCAAAAGTCCTGTGCCACCGATCGAGAGTGACCGTATACCCGTCACCATTTGAGTTATATTCGGAAGTATCGCGATAATTCCAAGAAAAAGTGCTCCAAAAAGCGTTATGCGATGAACTATTTTTCCTATCATCTGCGATGTTGCTTGTCCCGGACGGATCCCCGGAATGAACCCCCCGCTCCGTTGAAGGTTCTTTGATATTTCTTCCGGATCGAATGTTATTGCGGTATAAAAATACGTAAATATCACCACAAGAAAGAAATATAAAACGCTGTAAATCGCGGTATTATTGAAAAAGTTTGTCACAAATTCATTCACCTGTAACGAAAAATCTTTCGAGACAATAGCTATCGCCTGCGCAAAGAACTGCGGAAACATAAGGAGTGATATTGCGAAAATGATAGGAATCACTCCTGCCTGGTTCACGCGAAGCGGGAGATATGTCGATACGCCACCATACATTTTATTCCCACGTACTTGTTTCGCGTACGATACAGGCACTTTTCGCTCTCCCTCATTCACGAATACGACTCCCGCGATCACAATGATACTTACAACGATAAATGCGATGTAGGTCGGAAGTACCTGAGGAGTGAATCCAACAACACTTGTAATAATATACTGTGGAAGAGCACTTACGATTCCGGCAAAAATAATGAGTGATATTCCATTTCCGATCTTATATTCCGAGATAAGCTCCCCAATCCACATAAGCAACACGCTTCCCGCAGTGATGATGATCACGTTCACGATCATATCGAGAAGCGAAAGCGGCGCAAGCGCTCCCTGCGAAATGAGAAGGTTTAAAAATCCATATCCCTGAAGCACTGCGAGTGGCACGGTGAGATAGCGGGAAATTCTGTTGAATTTCGCCCGTCCTTCCGCACCCTCTTCGTAATACGCCTTCTTTAAGTTCGGAAAAACAATCGTAAGAAGCTGCATGATGATCGTTGCGGTAATGTACGGACCGACACCAAGCATTACGAGAGAGAGATTACTTAATCCACCCCCCGAAAAAAGGTTTAAAAAACCCAAAAGCTGGCTTGAAGAAAAAAATTCATTAAGACGTGCCGTATCAATTCCTGGAATCGGAATTACTGCAAGTAGTCTGAAAAATACCAAAAGAAGTCCCACCATGAGGATTTTCTTTCGCAACTCGGGAATTTTGAAAATCTGTAAAAATTTATTCATGAAATAAGATTCCTATTTCACGCTTCCTCCCGCGGCCTCTATTTTCTTTTTTGCGCTTGCGGAAACTTTTACCCCTTCCACCGTGAACGGGGTCTTTATCTCTCCTTCTCCGAGAATCTTAACACGATCCGAAGCATTCTTCACCAACTTGAATTTCTTAAGCGTTTCTCTGGTGATCGACTTCTCTCCCGAAAATATTCTTTCCATGTCGCGAAGATTCAATACGATCGATTTTTCCACAAGGCTTTTGTTTTTTACCCCGCGCAACTTTGGAAATTTCGAAAGTATGTCGCGTTCCGCGGGACGAATTCTGTGTCCCGAACGTGATCGCTGTCCTTTCTGTCCCTTTCCCGATGTTGTCCCGCGTTTTCCGCCTCGTCCAACTCTTTTCTTCTTTTTCCGTATATCAAAACTTTTTATTTCGTGGATTTGCATAATATTATTCTTCTATTTCATCGTCATCGTCATCCGACAGAACTTCTTTCTGTGCCACTTTTATTTTTTTCAACGCCTCAAGCGTCGCCATCGCGTTTGTGAGTTTATTCGTGGTCCTCCCGAGTATTTTTCCGGAAATATCCTTCACTCCAAGCGCTTCAAGCACCGCACGCATTGATCCTCCCGCTATAAGACCGTGTCCCGCACGGGCAGGCTTTAAACGGACACGAGCCGCACTATACTTCGCCTCAACATCGTATGGAATGGTTCTACCATCCTTCAATTCAATGCGTATCATGTTTTTTTCCGCCTGGCGTTTTGCTTTTTGTACCGCCGCAGCGACATCGAGTCCTTTCGCTATTCCGAGTCCGACGCGTCCGCGATGGTCGCCGAGTACGATTGTCGCACGGAAGCTGAATCTTTTTCCTCCCGCGACAACACGAGTCACACGGCGCACTTCAAGTGTCCGCTCGTCGAATTCACTTTTCTTTTGTTTATTAAATGGTCTCATTGACATATGTGTCTTAAAAAACAAGTTTCCCTTCCCTCGCTCCGTCGGCAAGCGCTTTCACCCGACCATGATACCGATATCCACCACGATCAAACACAACTTTCGTTACTCCCGCCTTTACGGCACGTTCCGCGATCGTCTTTCCCACCATACGTGCAATATCGGCTTTCTTACCCTTCTCCTTTATCTCAGATGAGGATGCGGCAACAATCGTTTTTCCTGCTCCGTCATCTATGATTTGCGCATAAATATTGGTATTGCTTCTGAAAACGGAAAGCCTCGGACATTCCGCAGTGCCCTTTCCGATACTTTTCCGTGTTCTTGTTATACGACGGCCATATTGTCCACTGGTACGATTTTTTTTCATATTACGATGATCCTACACTTTTCTTTCCTGCTTTTCTCCGAACGACCTCATCACTGTATCGGAATCCTTTCCCCTTGTACGGCTCAACTTTTTTCATGGCGCGAATATCCGCCGCCACTTTCCCGACGAGCCCTTTATCAAATCCTTTTATTTTCAAAATAGAGTTCTTTTCAACCTCGAATACGATTCCGGGTACCGCGGGGTATTTTACCGGATGCGAGAACCCGAGACTCAACCCAAGTCCCTCCCCTTCTTTCATTACGCGGTATCCAACCCCCTCAAGGATAAGGGTTTTCTCAAAACCACCCACAAATCCTTGGATCGCGTTCGCAACAAGCGCACGCAACGTACCCCAATTACTCCGTACCTGCTTCGAATTCCTGAGGGCCTCAAACGAAAGTTCTTTATCTTTCAATTCCGCGCGTATCCCCTCAAGCATTTTCACGGTCGTCGTTCCCGCTTTTCCATGTATCACAATTTCCTGCTCTTTTATATCCACCGAAATTCCGTCGGGAATATGTATTTGTTTTTTTCCTACTTTACTCATATTTTTATTACCAAATCTCGAAGAGAAGTTGTCCTCCAACCTTTTCTTTTCGCGCGCGCACTCCGGACATGATTCCTTTTGACGTGGAAACCACAAGAATACCGTGCCCTCCCTTTACACTCTTGAAATCCTCGTATCCCGCATACCGACGCGTGGACGGTTTACTCAAAAGTTTTAATCCCTGGATATGGCGTTCCTTACCGAATACCACTTCAATAATTTTTTTCGGGGGACGCCCTTTTACTTCCACTTTTTTCACGAATCCATAGCGTTTCAATTCTTCAAGCACCGATTGATCCATTCTGGAAAAACGCACCTTCATGGAACGCTTTCCCGCCTGTTCGGCATTTTTCATTTTTATTAATACATCGATATACATAAATACAATTACCAGCTTCCCTTTTTTACTCCCGGAATTTCGCCCTTACTCGCAAGTTCACGAAAACAAATTCTGCACATATTGAAATCACGAAGATATCCCCTTTTCCTTCCGCAACGAAAACATCGCCGGACTATTCTTGTTGAAAACTTTGGTTTTTTTTGTGCGCGAACGCGCACCGATGTTTTCGCCATATTAGTTCTTTAATGGTACATGGGACGACTTATAAAAATCAATTGCACGAACGCGATGTTTATCGAGCGGCACCACCGTCACCTGCATGCCGAAACTCACATTCGAACGATCTATATTTATTTCGGGAAATACATATTGTTCACGGAATCCTATATTCAAATTTCCCATCTCATCAATGCTCTTTTCGTCAATACCACGGAAGTCTTTCACGCGGGGAAATGCGATATGAATAAGTTTTTCGAAAAAATCCTCCATCTTTTTTCCGCGAAGTGTTATTTGTATCCCCACCGGATCTCCCGCGCGTGTTTTGAAGTTGGATATCGATTTTTTTGACCGGCGAACCGCGCCGCGCTGTCCGGCAATCGTCGCAAGCTGCTCCATCACCTCAGGAAGTACCTTATCCTTAAACTGCGGCTTTTGGGAAAGCCGTCCGATTCCAACATTTATCACTATTTTTTCCAAAAACTTTTTTTTCATAAATACCGTTTACATCACCGCACCACATTTCCTGCAGTATCGGATTTTTTTCTCGTCGTCGACGCGATATGCCTCTCGCACCGCCTTGTTGCATGAAGAACATACCACAAGCACGTTCGAGATGTCCAACGGGCGCGTCACGGTCACCACCTCCCCCTTCTCTCCCTGCCGTTTCGCACGCGTATGCTTCTTGTACATGTTCACTCCCTCAACGGCCACACGTCCCGTTTTTTTATCGACGCGAAGCACCTTGCCGCTCTTTCCCGCGTCTTTTCCCGTAATTATTTTTACTGTATCTCCTTTTTTCATAAATCTAGACTAATTCTTCGGCAAGCGACGCAATAGTGTCATATCCGCGTTCTTTTATCTCCCGCGGAATCGGACCGAAAATTCTTGTCGCTCTCGGTTCTTTTTTATCGACGATCACTACCGCATTATCATCAAAGCGAACATACGATCCGTCTTTGCGGCGAAGCGGCGCTCTTTGACGCACCACAAGCGCCCGCACCTTATCTTTTTTCTTTACCGACTTCCTCGGTTCCGCCGTCTGCACGGACGCCACAAGAATATCACCCACCTGAGCATATCTCCTCCGCGTCCCTCCCAGAATACGAAAACACCGCACGAACTTTGCGCCCGAATTGTCGGCAACTTTTAATATGGAACGTTCCTGTATCATATTACATTTTTGAAATTATTGTCCATCGCTTTTCTTTCGACATCGGACGCGCTTCCTGTATAACAACCGGGGTTCCCGTACTGTATGCATTCGCTTCATCGTGCGCCTTATAGCGGGCGGTTACTTTGTAATACTTGTGGTAACGGGGATGTTTTTTTAATCTGGTCACCGCGACAACACGCGTCTTATTCATTTTGTCGGATACCACAACCCCCTCAAGTGTCCTTCTTTTTGTTTGTATTTCTTTTTTCATAGTTATTTTTCCTCCGCCTTCTTTCGCGCGACGACGATTGTTTCTATCTGTGCGATTGATTTCTTTATGTGTTTGAACTCTTTCAAACTCTTCACCTTCCCCGTTGCAACATCAAGACGCAATCCATTCATTTTTTCATGAAAATCGGCAAGCTCTTTTTCAAGCTCAGCCATCGGTTTTGCGGTATATTCTTGTAATTCTTTTCTTTTCATAGTTATTTCTTTATTACCCTCGTTTTGATGGGAAGTTTGTGTCCCGCGAGCCGCAACGCCTCAAATGCTATTTTTTCATTCACTCCGCCGACTTCAAAAAGAACCCTTCCTGGTTTTACCGGACATACGAAATATTCAACATTTCCCTTTCCTCCTCCGAGCGTCACTTCCGGAGGAAGTTTCGTGATCGGTTTATCGGGAAAAATACGGATCCAAATCCTTCCCTCACGCTTCATCGCGTGTGCGATTGTTTTTCTCACGGCCTCGATTTGGCGAGCCGATACCCATGCCCCGGTCACCGCCTGCAGTCCATACTCTCCGTAGCTTACCGTAAGTCCCCGCGTCTCCACCATCCGTCGGCGAGAGCGTCCTTTCTGCACTTTCCTATGTTTTTGTTTCTTTGGCTGCAACATATTTACCTGGTTTTTTTCACTTTCTTTTCTTCAAATATTTCTCCCTTATATATCCACACCTTTACCCCGACGGTGCCGTAGGTATTAAACGCGGTTGCTTCTCCATAATCAATGTTCGCGCGCAAATTCTGCAATGGCATCCGTCCGAAAATAAGCCAATCGCTTCTCGAAATTTCCGCTCCATTCAACCGTCCCCCTACTTTTATTTTAGCCCCAAGCACCTCACGGTTCTGCTTCAATAATTCGAGATGTCTTTTCAATACGCTCCGATACGGAAAACGCTTTTCCAGATCAAACGCGATCTGCTGTGCCGTCACCGCCGCGGACACCTCCGTGCGTTTTAATTCGTCGATATTGATACTCAAAGAGAACTGTGTGGATTTCTTGTTTTTTATACGGAGTTTTCTGATCGCTTTTACAATCGCGTCTTTTAACTCCTCGATTCCCTTTCCACCCCGACCGATAACAAGACCCGGTCTGCTTGCCTTCACCGTAACGCGTATCGTATCTCCGAGACGTTCTATCTCGATCGAAGCGATGCCGGCGGCAAGTATCTTTTCCCGGACCACTTCTCTGATACGATGATCTTCTTCAATATAAAAATTGAGTGATTTCTTAAAAAACCACCTACTGTTCCATGGAAGCGTAATTCCTAAACGAAGTGCATTTGGTTTTATTTTTTGTGCCATAAAATTCTATTTATTATATCGCTTTTCTCCGGAATACCCTCTTCAATGCACCGGCATCGGCTCCTTGCTTCTTTCCCGACTCCTCTTTTTCCTTCGTTACTTCCTTCTTTCCCGGCTTTTCATGATCCTCGTGTTTGTGTCCTTTTTTCTTGGTATCGGCTACTTTCTTCTTCGGTTTTTCATAAATGACGATACCGCGATCACGAACAGTGTCGGAAACTTCGAGTATGATCGTTATGTGACTTGTCCATTTCTGAATCGCCCCCCACGCACCGCGCGCGCGCGGCATCCATCGTTTTTGTTTCGGACCCTGATCAACCCTCACTTCCTTCACGATAAGCGCGTGCGGATCAAGCTTCTTATACTTAGCATTTGCAATCGCCGATTTCAAGAGTTTTAAAATAGGATCCCCCGCACGGCGTGGTGAAAGCATGAGTTGTGCTTGTGCTTCATCGGCGGAAAGACCGCGAATAACGTCGGCCTGAAGACGCGCTTTCCGCGGTGGAATACGGAGATACCTCAATTGTGCGATGACTGTTTTTTCTTTTTCCATAATCCTTTACTTTGTCGTTGTTTGCTTCGCTTTTTGCTCGATATCTTTCTGTATTTTTCCTCCGTGCCGCACGAATTTTCTTGTAGGAGAAAACTCTCCGAGACGGTGTCCGATCATATCTTCGGTGACACGCACTTCTATAAAGTCTTTTCCGTTATGCACTCCGAACGCATGCCCCACCATTTCCGGAGAAATTTCGGAATCGCGCGACCACGTCTTTATCACCGTTTTTCCGTCCGGTTTTATTTTCGAAATTTTTTTCAGAAGTTTTGGATCGATATACGGTCCCTTTTTTGATGATCTGCTCATATTTTATTTCCTTCTTTTTATAATAAGGGTATTCGACCACTTTTTCTTCTTTCGTGTTTTCCTTCCTCCGGTAATGTTTCCCCACTTGTCCTTCGGTCGTTTTGTTCCGCGTTGTGTACGTCCTTCACCACCACCATATTTATGATCACGCGGATTCATGACGGAACCACGCACCGTCGGACGAACACCCATTGCCCGGGCGCGTCCCGATTTTCCGATTACTACGAGATTGTGTTCAATATTCGAAACCTGACCAATTGAGGCATATCCGTCCCACATCACCTTCCGCACTTCTCCCGACGGCATCTTCAATTGTGTATATCCCGCGTCATGCGCGAGAATCTGGATCGACGATCCGGCGGATCGTCCGATCTGACCACCCTTCCCCGGAAACAGCTCGATATTGTGAACGAATGTACCAACGGGAATCCGCTTTAGCACGGTACGATTACCAATCTCGAACGGCGCATCTTCGGAACGCATTACTTTTGCACCGATATGAAGTCCCTGCGGCGCGAGAATATACCTCCGCTCACCATCCGCATAACACACAAGCGCGATAAACGCCGTGCGGTACGGATCATACTGAACAGCTTCCACCACTCCCGGTATATTATTTTTGTCTTGTTTGAAATCGATAACGCGATATACATTCTTGTTTCCTCCGCCCTGATGGCGCATGGTAATCCTTCCCTGATTGTTCCTTCCCGCATGCTTTGTAAGTTTTTTTGTAAGCGCTTTCATTGGTTTTGTGTCACCCTGAAGAAGCTGCTTATAGGAAACGGCTGTGTAATGTCGGCGCGATGGAGTTGTCGGATTATATTTTTTCATATGCTATGCAATATCTATTTTTTCTCCTTTTTTCAAAAAGACAAACGCTTTCCGCATGCCACGTTTCTTTGAAACGCGGTTCCGAAAACGCTTTGTCTCTTTCGGCAACTGGACAATGTTCACCCGAACCGCATGCACTCCATAACGGCGTCGAATTTCTTCTTTTATAGAATTTTTATTTGCGTGCTCCTCAACAACAAACACATACTGATTATTCTCAAGTACCCGCTGGCTCTTTTCGCTAATCCACGGGCGTCGTATCACATTCTTAACGATACGGTGTGCCGGTATTTTCATATTCTCTTCTTTTTTTGTTGTGCGTGGTGTCATAATAATTATGAAATCTTTTCGGCGACTTCCTTTTCGAGAACGACATATTTATGCGTCGCGCATTCGTACACATTCAAAGAATCTCCGGTAATGACTTCAATGCCGGGAATGTTTCTCGCGCTACGCACCGCGTCCGTGTTTTCTTTTCCTCGGACGAGTAATGCTGATTTTTTCTTTCCTTTTCCGAAAAACACATCCAGAAACGCCGCCGCATTTTTTGTTTTTCCCTTTTCAAAGGAAAGAGCATCAACGATAAAGATCTCTCCGCCTTCAAGTTTCTTCGAAAGCACCGAGAATAATGCCGCTTTATTCGCCTTTTTATTCACCTTTTTCGAATAATCCTTGTCGTTTCGCGGACCGAATGTGATACCGCCACCGATCCATATCGGAGAACGGCGCGATCCGTGACGAGCGCGTCCCGTATGTTTCTGACGCCATGGTTTTTTTCCTCCGCCACGCACTTCCGAACGATCCTTTGCGTGTGCGTACGGATAATGCGTGTTCGCCTCATGCGCAACAAGCACATCCTTCACAAGGTTTGGCCGCCATTCCGCATGAAACACCGCATCCGAAACATCCGCTGCGCCAACTTTTTCTTTTTTTATATTAAAAACATCGAGCTTCATATATTATGCTTTCTTTTTTATTTCCACCCGCGTACCACGCATTCCCGGAACCGCGCCTTTTACAAGAATTTTTTTGCTTTCCACATCAACAAGAACAATATGCGCATTCCGTATCGTCACCTTCACGTTTCCCATGTGTCCCGCCATTTTTCTCCCTTTTAATACGCGCTGTGGCGCCGTCGGTCCAAGCGATCCCGGCGCACGAAGGCGATTTTTCTGTCCATGTGTTTTTGGTCCGCCATGAAATCCATGGCGTTTTACCACACCCTGAAATCCCTTTCCCTTGCTCGTTCCTGTGATGCTCACTACGTCACCGGCAACAAGGTTTGTAATATATTCTTCGCTTTTCTTATCGCATAAAAGCACGGTGACGGGAACTACCACGTCTCCGTTCCACACCTGTGTCATTTCTATCTTTTTTGCAATTATTTTCTTATTCTCTTCTTGCATATTTCTATAAAAATAAAACGCAGTTATGAAAACAACAGGGGCAAGCCCTGTTGTTTTCTTCGAATTTCATAATGGCTAACCCGCTACTCATCGTACCGTATTGCTATACACAAGTCAATACGCTTTAGCCCATTTTCACCTCGACATCGACTCCCGCCGGAAGATTCAAATCGGAAAGCGATTCAATGATCTTCTGTTGGGGATTCATGATATCTATAAGGCGCTTATGCACGCGAAGCTCAAACTGCTCTCCGGATTTCTTATGCACGAATGTCGAACGATTCACTGCATATTTTTTAAATTCCGTCGGAAGAGGGATCGGACCGACCACTTCTCCTCCGTGGTATTTAATTGCTTCGATAATCTGTTTTACCGAAGAGTCGATAAGCTTCGCGTCATACGCTTTAATGCGAAGTCTCAACCGCTCTTTTTGTTGTCCTTCTTTTTTTGGCATTATATTGGGTTATTTAATGATCTTCGTCACTGATCCTGCACCAACCGTTTTTCCTCCTTCACGAATGGCGAAACGCTGCTTCTCTTCGAGCGCCACCGGTGAAATAAGTTTCACGGTAATGGAAACGGTATCTCCAGGCATCACCATTTCAACTCCTTCAGGAAGTATTACCTCTCCCGTGACATCCGTCGTACGGATATAGAACTGAGGTTTATATCCTTTAAAGAACGGCGTGTGACGTCCTCCTTCTTCCTTCGAAAGCACGTATATTTCCGCAGTGAACTCGGAATGTGGCGTCACCGATCCCGGCTTTGCGAGTACCTGTCCGCGTTCCACATCCTCTTTCTTTAATCCGCGAAGAAGCATTCCCGCATTGTCTCCTGCCTCCGCGGTATCAAGTGTCTTCTGGAACATCTCAACGCCCGTTACCACCGTTTTCTGTGTCGGACGCAATCCGACGATCTCAATTTCATCGTTCACTTTCACCACACCGCGCTCCACTCTTCCGGTAACCACCGTGCCACGCCCTTCTATCGAGAAAATATCCTCGATCGGCATAAGGAACGGCTTTTCCTTGTCGCGAATCGGGTCTGGAATATAATCATCCATCGCTTTGATGAGTTCAAGAATCGGCTTTGCCGCTTCATCGTCCGCCGACGTCGCTTCAAGCGCTTTGAGCGCCGATCCACGAATCACCGGCACCTCATCTCCGGGGAAATTATATTTCTTCAAAAGTTCACGGACCTCCGATTCAACAAGATCAATAAGTTCCGGATCGTCGACCATATCGACTTTGTTCAAGAACACAATAATACGGGGAACACCCACCTGATACGCGAGTAAAATGTGCTCACGTGTTTGCGGCATCGGACCGTCAGCGGCAGACACCACAAGTACCGCGCCATCCATCTGTGCCGCACCCGTGATCATGTTTTTAATATAATCCGCGTGTCCCGGCGCATCGATGTGCGCATAATGACGTTTCTCCGATTCGTATTCCGAGTGATGAAGTGCAATGGTAATTCCACGCGCCTTTTCCTCGGGAGCATTGTCAATTTGATCAACCTTTTCCGCTTTCTTCGCAAGTCCTTTTTTGAAAAGCACATTCGTAATAGCCGCGGTAAGAGTTGTCTTCCCGTGGTCAACGTGCCCGATTGTTCCAACATTCACGTGCGGTTTCGAACGCTGAAATTTTTCTTTTTCTGCCATAATTTTTTTCTATTTTTTTGTATAGTTTTTCGACCTATTTTGTTTACAATAGTACACTTCATTTTCAGTGATATCAGAGAGGATGTCAACCCCCGGAAGAAATCCCCCACTTATTCCTTTTTCAGAAGTTCTTTGAATACCGCGGGAGAGATCGTCGCTTCACTTCTGTCTTTCAGCCGTTCTTTTCCCCGTTTCTGTTTCTTCCACAGTTTCATTTTTCTTGTTCTATCACCTCCGTTTTTACCGAAAATTCCAAGTTCCTTCCGTATTGCGGGAATATCCGCACGCGCAACGATTCGTCCATATGCGCTCGCTTGAATGGGTTGTGTATATTGCTGTCGCGGAAGGAGATCTCTTAATTTTTCCACCATCCTTCTCGCTTCCCGCTCCAATGATTCGTTGGGAAGGAATCGAGAAAGTCCCGGGATTTGTTTTCCGGACACCAAAAGGTCGACGCGCGCGATATCCGCGGGAGCGTATTCTTTCAATTCGTAACTGAACGACGCATACCCCTCACTCACCGACTTCATGCAATCATCGAAATCACTCACCAATTCCACAAGCGGCATGTGTGCCGACAATTTTATACGTTCCCCTATCGTTTCCGTATGCATATTCGAAAATCTGAATTTTTTCTGGAGAGAGAGTATACTCGAAAGGTACGTGCGGGGAAAAATGATATCAAGCGCGATCATCGGTTCCTGTATTTCGAGATATTCCTGCGGTAACTCTTCGGGTTTTACAATGGTGATCATTTCCCGATCGCGTGTTTTCACAAGATACCGCACGGACGGAAACGTGTTAATAACCCCTATTTCAAATTCCCTTCGCAACCGTTCGGCGGTAATTTCAAAATGAAGGCGCCCGAGGCATCCTATCTTGAATCCACGACCAAGCACTTCGTTCTGATCCGGCTCCACGGAAAGTGCCGAATCGTTCAACTTTAATTTTTGCAGACTCTGCCTCAATGCGTCATATTCGCTCGCTTCTTCCGGATAAAACGAAACGAAAATAACGGGTTTTGGCTCTTCATATCCAAGAAGCGCGTATTCGGAAATGGCGTGTTTCGAAACTTGCGCGCCATCGAATACGCATACGGTGTCCCCGATCTTTATTTTTTCTATATCCTTGATTCCCGTCGCAAGATATCCGATTTCTCCGTCGGAAAGGGTGTTTCGAGGCTTCATTTCCGGAACAAATACCCCTAATTCCTTTATTTTTGCACGGGTTTCGGTGCCAATGAGATATACGTCGTCAAATGCGTTAAATGTGCCGCCACACACCCTGATCGATGCCACGACTCCCTTGTGATTATCGTAAAAGGAATCGAATACGAGGGCACGAGCCCGAAGCATTCCCGCATCGTATTTTTTTGGAGAAGGAATGAACTTCACTATTCGTTCGAGCAGAAGAGAAACATTTTTCCCCGTTTTTCCCGAAACTTCCAAAATATCCTTTTCTTCGCACCCTATAAGCGCGGCAAGTTCTTTGCGCATTTCGGCGATTACAAGCGGATTCGTGTGTTCTATGAGATCAACCTTATTCAACGCACCAATGACCGCAAGTCCCGTTTTTTTTGCGGCATAGAAATTGGCAAGCGTCTGCGCTTGTATTCCCTGTGTCACATCAACAAGAAGCACCGCCCCTTCGACGGCTTCAAGCGCGCGGGAAACTTCGTATGAAAAATCACTGTGTCCGGGAGTATCGATAAGATTCAATGCGTATTCTTTTCCATTCTCCGACACGAAGCGCATGGTGACCGGTGCCATTTTTATCGTAATGCCTCGCTCGCGTTCCAACTCGAGCTGGTCAAGATATTGCGCCTTCATTCTGCGCTCTTCTATGGTATGCGTGCTTTCGAGAAGCCGATCGGCAAGCGTCGACTTTCCGTGGTCGATGTGCGCGATAATGACAAAATTTCTTATATGCTCTCTTTCCATTGTTATACAATACTACTCTCGCTTATAGCGGCGGGAAAGAGGCTCTTGGATTTCCATACTACTTTCCCAATGTGAGAGTAACGATAGTGCGCGCGGAAACATCATCATTCTCATATGTGAAAAACGGACTCTGTGATTCTTCCCATATATATCCAAGCGGTGCGCTTATCGTCGCTTTTATTTTCGTTTTCACGCCCGACTGCGTCTCGAACACGAACGTAAACGATCTTCCTTTTGTCGTATATGTTTTGTCGGTAGCGGGTGTGGTATAGCGCACAAAAAGCGTTTTTTCCTTCCCTACGGGAACATTAAACCATGTTCCGAACACCGACTTTCCGAATGCCTGCATTGACCAGGCCTGGTATGCGTTTAAATATATTTTCGTTTTTTCTATTTTTTCAAGATCCGGATATGTCGCATACCCCTCGGCAACATAATCGAATTTCGACACGAGTGTTTTTACATCGTTTCCTTTTATGGATACCAGGCTTGACCCCGGCGTTCCATAGACCTGGATAAAGTTCTTATTCGTCGCGCGCCACCAGGCGTCTTTTTCACTTCCTCCCGTATGCGCGCGGGTGATTCCAAGGTCGGTAAAAATATTCCCGTTCGAGTCCACATCGATACGCGCATCAATCGATTGATCCATGAATACGTCGGTTTTTCCTCCGGCGATGTTCGCATTCACCACTCCGATATAACTTCCCCAAAAATTATTCGGAAGTACATATACCCCCCCGTCAATACCGACGGAAGTGACGAAATTTTGGATATCGTTGTTTTTCGCATAAATCATAATATCCTTATCCGAAAAGTGTCCGGATATTTTCTCCACCAAGATACGCGATTGAGAATCGGAAAGCGTGTTCATCCGTTCAAGTACGAGCGGCGCGAGAATTTTTAATATTCGTTTCGGCTCGCCCGCTTTTTTATCTTCACCCGTTTCCACCTCCCGCTGAATTTCACTCAAAAAGTTTTCCTCGTTTATTATTACTTTGTATTCTTCGATGGGAATGGGACCGGTAACGGAAATTACGCTCTCAAACACATTCAGGTTCAAACCGATCACCGCGTCGAACGTCACATTTTTTTCCTTATACATCTTTGAATTCTCAAGGAAAAAAAGTATCGCTTTCGCGGATGTGGGGAAATCGAAAAACCAATTCGCGTCGCGCGCACCCCAATTTGTACTCATCGTTTTTATTTCTTGCGGCGGAACGATTTTGAGATCAAGTTGCCCATCCGGATCGTATATGTCACGCACATCAATGGATTGCAACTGTCCGTTTTTCACGGCGACATCGGCATAACTTCCGACAAATCCCCCTCCGGGACGGATTTCCGCCGTATTCTGAAACAACACCAATATATGCCGTTCTTCTTGCGATCCGAGAAGATTCACAAGGCTCGCGAGGAACGCATCCAATTCATGAAGCTGTTTACTGTATTTCAAATATCCCTCGCTGATCGTCGCTTCATATTTATCGAAGTAACTCGAAATGTTTTTTATCTCGGAGAAGTTATTGCGTATCGATTCTATTTGTCCCGCCATGCCGTTTATCCGTGTCCGAATATTCGAAACCGTCTGCACTAACCGCATTCCGTCTCCCTGGAAATTTTTCAATCCATTCGACTGTAACGCGACAAGCTCGTCCGTAAGTTGTATAAAGTTCTCATTCAACAATCGTATATCCTCAAGTACCGTACCCGCTTTTTTGAAGGGAGGCAGCACCGCACCGAGCATTTTCAATACCACATCCCCATAACTGTGTTTTAATGTTTCCGAAATTGCCACAAGTTCCTTTTCATTATTTCTTAAAAGTGCGGCTGCGTCGTATGGGCGAAATTCGCGAAGCGCCTGTACCGACGCGGAAAAGTTTTGCATCACATCCTCCGTTCCTTTCGCAAAGACAAATTTTATTTCACTTATATTCGAAACAATGGTGATACCCCATAAAAGCAGTGCGGCCCCAAAAAGAAAAAATGCTCCCGCAATAAGTTTTTTCACAAGGGAAAATCGCTGCCGCGGTGCCTGTGGTACGTGCGCAAGATTCACCGTATCGAAACGTGAAATATGATCGTAGTTATAATCCGGTTTTTTTACATCGACAAGAATCGATGAAATGTTTTTTTTAGGAACTTTTTGTGATGGCATTTTTATAATATATCTTTTATAAGAGCACGGACCTCCCCCGCGGCGTGTTTCCACTGAAAACGTTCGGCGTTTTTCTTTCCTTCTTCGGAAAGTTCGTTCCGTTTTTTTGTGTCGTCAATGACAACCTTCAGCGCGGCAACAATATCATCATCCTTTTTGGGATCCACAAGAAATGCGGAATCTCTCAAAATTTCCCGATGTGCCCCACATGACGACGCGACGACCGGAACACCGCACGCCTGCGCTTCGAGCGGAGGAAAACCAAATCCTTCAAAGAAAGACGGGTAAGCGAATACGTGGGCGCCGTGGTACAGATATCTCAAATCTTCAAAGGACGCGTGTCCCCACATCCGAATGTCCGAAGAAAAACGAGATGCGGTGACCTCTTTAAAAATATTATCATAGAGCCACCCACGCGCACCAACGACAATGAGTGTTACATCGCGAAAATGCTCATCTTCCTTAAGACGCGAAAACGCGCGAATAAGTCCGTCCACATTTTTCCGCGGTTCAAGCGTTCCCACAAAAAGAACATATCGTCCGGCAATTCCGTTTCTCTTTCTGAATTCTTCCAAATATTCCTCGCGTATCTTCTCTCTGAAAAAATCATTAATTCCCGAATGGACAACAAACACTTTTTCTTCCGGAATCCCGTAATACCCCACAATATCTTCCTTTGTTGCACGGGAAACCGCTATAATCCTGTCAGCATGTTCTGCCTGCCTCTTCGGATTCTGTGACCAGTGCCATATCATTTTTTTCTTCGAAAAATAATTCGGAAATCGTACGAATGAAAGATCATGGAATACGACAATATCACGTACTCCTCGCGCCGCACAAAGCGGATGAAAGTGGGGACGTAGTAGTACATCGACACTTTCTCCCCTCCCTATTTTTGGTATATGGAAAAATCGCGAAGATACCTCGATGATCTTATTCGGAATTCTCCATTGTATAAGATCGAAATCGAGATATTTCAGATCATCCGGCAGTTCTCTTTTAAAAAAAGAATTGAAAAAAAGAGCATACTTTTCATTAGCGCTCTTTCCACGCACAAGTTCAGCGAACAATAATTTCGTGTATTCCGGAATTCCGGAGGTGTTTTTTTTCGTTATCGGTCGTCCATCAAAGAGTATATTCATAGGAATCAATACCCGTTCAAAA
>JAJZPU010000053.1 GCA_021811055.1 bacterium | reverse complement strand
GAGGGGTATTTGACATTTCTTTCCTAATGTAGTAAAATAAAAAGGTCATAAAAATCTCAATAACAATGGACAAAACAAAAGTTGAGGAACTCTTAAAGGTGGACGTATTAAAAGAACTTGGACTCGACGGCTTGGATGCCGATTCAAAGCAGAGCCTTATCGACGATGCGGGATACGTCATGATCCGCGGCGCGTGGATACGGCTTTTCGAGGCGCTTCCGGACGCAAAACAGGAAGAACTTTCAAAGCTTCTTGAGGAGGATCCGGAAAATACCGAAGCAATTATCGCGTTTCTCAAAAAAGAACTTCCGAATTACGACGATCTCATAAAGGAAGAGATCGCGAACTACAAGTCGATTCTTTTGGCAAAATAAAAAACTATCTATGACGGAAAAAATTCCAGACAACATAGTAGGAGGATTTCCGAAACCAGGAGGATCGCGTGAAGATCTGAAAAAATCAGATGAGGCATTGAATAATTTGAATACAGGTACCTCTCCTGAAGAGGCGCATTCCATGGCTTTAAACATTGACGGGAGCGACAAAGACATGAAACCGGAGGCGAAAGGAGTGCAGGATGCTTTTTCTTCCGAACTAAAGGATCTCAATGTAGGAAACACGCCCGTTGCCGCCGTGGTGGAAGGTGTGAACAACACTCAGCATACGAGCGCGGAGCTTCTCGCCGATAAGCAAAGCAGATTGCGAGTACTCGGAGCGGAAGTTTCAAAAAATCGGACGGATATTCCCCTCGAAGAAAGGCAAAAGATGGCAAGCGAATATTTAGATCTCCAGGATGAAATAAAAAATTTACGAAATGCTCAAAACGGAGCGGTGAATTCGATTGAAACACAACCCGTGGCGGACGCGGAAAAGAACAAGACACCTCTCCGCATCACTCTTGATGCGTCCACGGAGAAAAAGAAATCGCCGTTCGCCACTCTCGATGTTTCGAAAGAAAAAAAGGATGTACAGAAAGAACCGAAAAAGGCGGATGTCGTTGTTTCTCCGGTTGTCGAAAATAAGGGAGCCGTAAAAACAGCACCCGAAGTGAAGAAGGATGCGGCTGTTGAAAAAGAAAAATATTCACCGGCACAACTTTTGAACGCGGCGGAGATTTTCTGTAAATACAATCCATTTGGATACAAGAACGACGCGGAAAAGGCAACAGCGCAGGCAAAAGCGATTGAACTTCTTAAAAAGGAGCATTCTCCCGAGGAAATCGCGGCTGCGGTGCGTGTTGCTGATGTGCGGGACAATATGCGGGGACTCACTGATCGTGCGAGGTCTGTTGAGGAACAATATAAGAATGCAAAGGGAAATCCGAACGCTGATATCTCCCAGGCAACCGCGAAGCACGACCAGCAGATCGAAAATATCAAAAAAGACAAAAAACTCCTTGAGAATGAATATGGTGATCTTTTGCGGAATCTTAAAATAGAAAATATAAAGAACCAACTTGCGAATATTCAGAAATTCCGTGAGCACGCTGATTTTCCGGAAAAAGTGCAAAATGTCGAAAAGACGGCATTCGCGATGATTAATGCGGAAGAAATGCGGTGGCAGGATGCGCGTGTTGATGCGAACAGAAAAGTAAATCCAAAAGGGTGGGACCACGTGGCGAATTTCTTCTCGCGCGTTGGAGAAAAGGCGAGCAAGAGTAAATTACTCGGCGGATATTTCAGAATGAACCGGCACGTGCGTACGGCATGTACTGCCGCGATCATTGGAGCGGGGACCGCAGTGATGCTTCCATCTGCCGTGATCGCCGCGGGTGTAGGAACCGCGGGATATCTCGGAGTGAAAATGGTGAACGCACTTACGGGTGGCGCCTTTTCATATCAACTTTCCAAGAGGATTTTTCAACCTCTCGGCGAAAAAGCACATAAAGGGGATACGAAAAAGACGACGGAAAAGCTTCAGGGAGAGGTGCTTGAAGACGAAAATGTCAGGAAACTTGAACAGGTTGCGCGTGGAGAAATGAGTCAGGAAGAGATGGATGAGATACTCGGAAAAATCGCGGATAAGAATATAGAAGTGGGTGAAAAATACGCGAAAGAGATGCGTCGTCATAGAGCGTATTACAAAGCAAATCGCTTTTTGGGAACGCTTGCGGCGGGTCTCATTGGAGGACGGGCTGCGGTTGCAACCACCGATTATCTTTTGGGTCCCGGCATGTTGAATGTGTTCGGCGTGAAGGGTGCGGGTGTCGCGGAAGTTGTTCCCGACCATAAAGGGGGAGCCGCTCCGCTTCCCGAAGGTCCCAAGGGGACTACTCCGGAAATAAGTCCGGAGACTATGAAAATTGGAACAGTGGGTGAGGGAAAGGGCGTGGAACACGTCTTTCGACGTCAACTTGAACTCAGTCCGGAGAAATTTGGATTTAAGGGAAATATCGCAGATAAGGCGGCGATACATGAATGGTCCGGTGGAGAGGCGCATCGTATTGCGATCGAGAATAAATATATTAACTTTGACGGAAACGGAAAAGAGATTCGCGTACTTGATATAGGTCCGGATGGCGCCAAAGGAAATCCGGCATATATTCTCGAGACCGATGGTTCGGGAAAGGTTTCGGTGAAAGAATTTCTCGATGGAAAGCAGATGGATACGGGAATAGCGAGAAATCAGTACGAATACCTCTACGACAAACCGAAAGTTGTGGCGGATGCTCCGGTTGCGGAGACTCCGGTTATGGAAGAGGTTGTGGTAACCGGGAAAAGTGAAATGATGCCGATCGAATCTCTCGGAATGCATACATCTGCGGCAAATATTCCGGATCATCTCGAAGTTCCGCCGAGCGTGCAGCGTGTAAATATTTTTGAGAACCTCAACAAGACGGTTCCCGATATGGAACAGGCCGCGGATCACTTTGAAAAACTTTCGCTGTCGCAACAGGAAGAATTTCTGTATGGCGCGAAGATGAAAGGAGTAGCGGAACAGGTGCAATATCTCCAGAAAAATAACTTACTTACCAATGTTTCGGATCAGGAAACGGAAGCACTTGGAAAGATAAACGAGCATTGGACGGAAATGTCGCGAATATTCGAGGAAAACGAGAACAACTTTGGGGCGGTGGTGAAGGGAACCGTGCAGTTGAATAATGCAGGATTGGAAAAACTTCTTTCGACAAAGGTGAATAAGATATGGGATGTGTACAACACTCCGCAGGACGCGCGCATCCTCGATTTCGTAAAATCGGTCAACCCTTCGGCGACGGAACTGAATTCCGGCGCATCGATCGGTGATGTGCTTAAGACGCGATTTGTTGATGGGGAATTCCTCAAAGCAGCACAGATAGACAGCGTGCTTAAGATGTAAACTTGGATTTGGTGAAAAAAAAGGAACGGTTCAAGCCCGTTCCTTTTGTAATAAATATAAAATCGTCAGAATGACAGAGTTGCGCCGACGTCCACAACAAGATTAAATCCCAATTTCTTTTCGGAATTCTTTCCGTTGTGAAATGCCTTTGCAAACACAGAAAAATTTTCAACGGGGGATACACTTGCATATAACCCGTATCCCTTCAGGTCTTCCACGGTAATTCCCAATCCCAACCATTTGGTGAAATTATGGGAATAGACAGCCTGGTATCGGATGCGTTCTCCTGCCCATAGGTTTCCCCATAGGCCGTTACGCGTGTCTCCAATCCAGATTCTTCCGATGAAAACGCCGTTCTTTCCATGATTTTCTGGATCGATTTCGACACCTCCTGCAAAATCAAGGCGTATGTTCGATGATGCAAGGAACCCAATGCCCGCAGCGAGTATCGCTGTGCTGTCGTTTGCACTAACATATCCGAGAAATCCAAAATTCGGTTTTTGATCGGGAATAACACGGAATAACACTTCACCATCAATATTTTTTCCGTCTCTTTGGTCGGTGTAAATATCGTTTGTGTGTGTAATTTTTCCGAAGCCATGCACCGTTTGCGCATGTGTTGTGGTTATAACAAGTGTAAATAGAAGCGCCAGTAATAAAGCAACTTTTTTCATTGTGACCGTCCTTATGAAGTTAATAAAAGAAATTTTATTTAGAATTTCACGCTGGTATTATTCTAGCATTAATTAACAAATATGTCAAATTTATGCTGTATTTATCAGTACTTTGCAAGTACAATGGAGAGTGCATATGAATCTTGGATTCTGG
>JAJZPU010000052.1 GCA_021811055.1 bacterium | reverse complement strand
ATTGACAATGGCACAGAAATGTGCTATTCTATTATCAGTGTAAGACTAATAAATTATTTTTTGATAAATAGAGGAGATACTGCGATGGAATATAAGATCGCAAACGGAAATACCGAGGCGGTTATATCGAGTCTTGGTGGGACAGTATTAAGTTTTAAAGTCGACGGAAAGGATATTTTATATCCCTATACTGTCGACGAAAACGGAAAAGCGCGCGGTGGATGTCCGATATGTGCCCCATGGTTCGGCAACGAATCTTTCGGCGAAAAAAAACACGGGTTTATACGTGATACCGAAGCTAATATAATAGACGCAACCGAAGATGCCATTCGTTTAGTTTTTTTTCACGAAGGTACTGAAAAATATCCATGGACTCTGAAGTATGAGCTGATTGTTTCGTTACTTCCTTGCGTATTGGAAATTTCACTTCGTGTGAAACGAATTCCTGACGGAGTTTTCAGTTTGGCTCCTGTGAATCTTGCATTCCACCCTTACTTTATTGCGGATGGAAGAATATCATCTGTGCAGGAGGGAAGAAATATGTATGTGAGTTGTTTTTCGGAAACTGCAAATACAATCCCGTTTTCGTATCCAGCCGTTCTCATAAATTCCGGCGGCAATGAGATTTTTATGGGGATTGAAGGGGATATTGATGCCCGTTCACGAATCGTTCTTTGGAGCGATGCCGTTGAAAAATACGTTTGTGTTGAACCGGTGCTTACCGATAAAACTCTTTTAAACAAGGCAGAAGGTCTTGGCTTTAATGATAAACCCATTTCCCTCTATATGTTGCTTGGAGTTTTATAATTAAATATTTCGTAATCCCGGACTTGTCTGGGATTTTTTATTCGTGATATAGTGGTGTCAGATTTCTGAAAAAAGGAAGGTGATTATGAGCGGTATGTTTGACCATTGGTTCGAATTCGACCCTCAGGAAGACAACCTCGAAGGATCGAGCATTTTCAAACACTGGTTCGAGAATGAAGAAAAAATAGAAGAAATATCCGGTTCGATCTTCAATTCATTCCGTCCCGGCGGATGGTGGCTCAAAAGCGCCAAAGATCCGCGATGGAACGACAACGGACGATCGGATGCGGTGGGAGGATTCGTCATTCCCGAAGAATGCGAAAAAAGATTCGAAGAAATGAAGAAACAATTCGGAGACCCTCCCGACGATCTCGAGTGGGGATATATGAAAGATTAACCATCCAAAACGGATGGTTTTTATTTTTCTGCTACAATACAAGTACTGGAAGCTGTTATGAAAAAAACGGAATTAAAAAAAATGCGGAACATTTTAACAACGTTTATTGTTCTTTTTTTCTGTGCGGATCTCTCCTATGCCGCACTTCCGTCGCCTTCGGTACGCATCGAAAAAAATACGATAAAACAGGGAGAGACGCTGGTGATAGAAGTGACCCCATGGGGAACGGCGAGCACGACACCGTTTGCATGGGTGGGAAGCAGACGGGTGTGGCTTTTTCCGTATGACGGAAAATATATCGGATTTTACAGCGCGCCCGCAAAGGCGACTCCCGCAGTGTATAGGGCGACGGTTGTCGTAACCGGTGAAAAGACGGTGAAGGTTCCCGTAGTCATAAAGAACGCACAATTTCCGGTGACAAAACTTGTGGTTACGAAAGAACTGAACGATTCGGGATTTACCTCAAAAAATATCGCATCGAATCTTGCAGAGGCGGATACCCCCGCAATAATTGCCGCATTGTCGCGTCCCGCGACCTCCCCATACTTTTCGGGCGCTTTCGGATTTCCCCTGAAAACAATCGTGAATGTCGGCGCATTCGGCAATTACCGAAAATCAGGAACGACTGCGTTGCAACATCTCGGCACCGATCTTGAAGCAGTAACGAACACTCCCGTCTATGCGGTGAACGACGGCGTGGTTACAATGACGAAACGTCTCATAAATTACGGGAATTCAATCGTGATAGACCACGGCGCGCATATTTTTTCGATGTATCTCCATCTCGACACATTTGCAGTTGCGTCAGGAGACAGGGTGAAGAAGGGGGATATTATCGGATATTCGGGGAATACGGGATATTCCATCGCACCACACCTTCATCTTTCGATGAATGTGAATGGCACAAGTATCGACCCTTTGAATTTTATCGAGACAACACAATCGGTATTGCATTAAACCATGAAATACATCGTTACGTTGGGAAAGAAATTTTCTGATACACACGATACATTGCGTCTCGGCAAGGACAAAGTGTTTGTTCCACTTGTCCGTATTCTGCCGCGATGGTTAAAACCGAATCATGTCACGATATTCCGCACCGGAATACTCATCGCATGGTTTCCGTATGCCGTATGGTACCCGGACCTGAATCAGGTGTTCATCTTTTTTCTTATTTATTTTTTCGATCTTTTGGACGGAGCAATGGCGCGACTCAGGAACCAGACGACCTATTTCGGTGGATATCTGGACCACGTGAGCGACAAGTTCAGTAATATAGCGCTTCTTTCTGTCTTGTATCAGACCGTCGGGAGTCAGTTCCTTTTTTTCATTTTTTGGGATGTCCTTATGGCGGCACTTCTTATTGTTGAGGGTGTATCGAAAAAAATAGAGCTGTCGTATATTCGTTCTCCGTTCGAAGTTTTGGTGCGTATCGTGCTTTGGATACTAATCCTCAGAAGCGCCATTCAGATGTTCTTCTGAATTCTCTTGTTATTTTTTTCCCGCGGCGGTATACTCCCTACAGATTTTTCACTTATAGGAGGAACAATGACTGAGGAACAGAATGTCATTCTTGCGCGCTTTAACGAAGCGTGCGGCAAATTCGTGAAATACTGGGAATTATTCGCGGATCCGGATTTTGATGTAAGCGATACACCGGAAGAGGAACTCGCCGAATTCAGAAAGGAATATAAGATTCCCGACGGAGTCGATGTCACTGGAAAACACGAACTGGACGAGGAATTGCGGAAATTGAACGACCAGATTTTTTACAATTCGGTCGTCGATCACGCGGACGAGATATACAAAAACATTCTTTCCGACGCGAAAGAGATCGCGAAGGATCTGTCCGCATACGGATTCAATCAAAGCGATTTTCTCGTGCAGGTATACAATATGGGAGTCGCAAAACAGGACATTGACGACGAAAAGGAAATGAATGAATTGTTCGCAGAAGAGCCCGTGCATCCGCCCGTCGAAGAAAAAATGGAACCGATACTCGATGATGAAGCTCTGAAGCAGTATTTATTTGGATAAATTTCTGATATAGAAGCCACCATTACGGTGGTTTTTTTAATGGTATAAAAAGTGACATATTTATTGTATATTCATTTCCGGTTTTTATTATTCCGAAAATCCCATGATATACTGACTCCATGAAGAAGAAGGATTATTTTTCGGAATCGCTCGCGATGCATAAAAAAAACGGTGGAAAACTCGGAATCTTTTCAAAGGTTCCTCTCGAGGATAAGGACGATCTTTCTCGCGCGTATACGCCCGGTGTTGCGGAGGTGTCGCGCCATATCGCGAGACATAAGGGTGCGGCATTCGACTATACGTTAAAATCGAATTCGGTCGCGGTCGTGTCCGATGGGTCGGCGGTTTTGGGACTCGGAAACGTCGGTCCCGAGGCGGCGCTTCCGGTCATGGAAGGAAAGGCGGTACTTTTCAAAAAATTCGCCGGGATCGATGCATATCCGATCTGTCTCGCGACTCAGGATACGGAGGAGATCATACGAACGGTGAAAGCGATTTCCGTCGGATTCGGCGGCATCAATCTTGAGGATATTGCGGCACCCCGCTGTTTCGAAATAGAGGAACGGTTAAAGAAAGAGTTGTCCATTCCCGTGATGCACGACGATCAGCATGGCACGGCGATTGTTGTGCTCGCGGCGCTCATAAACGCGCTTCGCGTGGTGAAAAAGGACATGCGCACGATACGGCTTGTGGTGAACGGCGCGGGGGCGGCGGCAATTGCCGTCACGAATCTTCTTATGCGTGCCGGAGTTCAAGGAAAAAACGTCTCTATGGTGGACAGTCACGGAATCATATACAAGGGGAGGGGGGATATGAATACATACAAAAAAGTGATGGCGCTAAAAACGAACATAAAAAAGAAACGCGGCGGACTCGATGTTGCCATCCGCGATGCGGATGTGTTCATTGGCGTTTCGACGGGAAACATTTTGAAGCCGGAGTGGGTGGATACCATGGCGGACGATCCGGTGGTCTTCGCGATGGCGAACCCCTATCCGGAAATATCCATCGAGGACGCGCGACGCACGAAAATGA
>JAJZPU010000006.1 GCA_021811055.1 bacterium | reverse complement strand
CGGGTATTTTGCTTTCGGGACACGAAGTGCGTTCAATACGCGCGGGACACGTGAATCTCCTCGGTGCACGCGCCATTATCCGCGGAAACGAATTGTATGTTGTCGGAATGCAGATCCCGTCGTTCCAACCAGGAAACAAGCCTGGGGGGTACGACGCGGAACGGACAAGAAAACTGCTTTTGAACAAGGAAGAAATATTGAGACTCCTTGGAAAAACGCAATCAGGATTGACACTTGTCGTTACAAAATTGTATAGTAAGAACCACTTCCTGAAGCTTGAGCTGGGACTCGCGCGCGCAAAGAAAAAATATGACAAGCGCGAAACGATAAAAAAACGGGAAACAGAACGGGAAATACGAAGGATCGTATCTTAAAAATTTCACTGGGGATGACGGGCCTCGACAGTGTGGCCTCTCCGCAGACTGCGTGCCGAGCCCGGATATCTCGCAAAACTGTCCGAACAAACTAAAACTGCCAACAAAACAGCAGTTCCGGCGTTCGCCTTCGCGGCATAACGCCCATCGGGCCCGATGTCTCATAGGGATCACCCGGTGTTATATTTGAGACTCGTTCCGTAAAAACGCTTTGCATATACGGAATAAAACACGCGAAGCACCATTGTTTCGGACGTCAGTCCAAAAACTACGCACGTAGAGCGTCTGTGAAGAACTCATTGGACGCCGGTTCAACTCCGGCCATCTCCACAAAAATAAATTATCCCGCCCCTGTAGCGGGGTGATTTATTTCTGGCCGGAGTTGGACGCCGACAAAAATAAGTAAAGAGATCTAAATTTCTCTTCAGCAACCAAAGCCGCTGCTTCAATATTAGATTTAATATCAGGAACTTTTTCTTTATCCCCATATTTATCCCAAAGCTCTGCTATTTTTTCAATAAGTTTCGTAAAAATTTCCCCAAATTTTTCTCTTTGTAACTCCTTCTCGAATTTTTTTAAAAATGAATTTAATTCGCGTGTTTTCTGCACATCTAAATGCGCTAGATATTTATTTCTCAATCTCTTTAGGGCATCGAGAGACTCTTTGAACTCATCAAATTCATAATCTAAAAAATTATATATTGTCACGCTTTTTTCTTCTGGTTTTGCAAATACAGCCGCGAGCCTACTTAGATAAAAGAATTGAGTGCTTCGAAGTATATACAACCAATATTCCTTAAAACGAGCATATCTCTCATCACTACTTTTAAGTTCCTTGTGCATTAAATCATTGATTTTATAGTTTATATAGGCTTCCCTTAGAGCCATACAAAGAGTTTCAAAATCTTTTTGTTTCTCGTCTTTTCTCATAAAACAATTATACACTCAATCTACATAATAAAAACAAACTATTTTGTCCGATTCTTAATATATCTTGACACACCTCAAATAAAGACTCACCATTAGTCTGGAAAATGAACAACTGATTTTAGGAAAAGGAGGTACCAGTGGCACACATCATTATATTCGAACAGGAAGATCCTGAAGAAAAAGTATCGCGTATGGTCACATACGACACGGAAAAAAGAGATTTGGATTTATGCTGAATGGAGACACAAAACCAATGGCAACGTATAATCCGGAATCAGAGAACGATCTGAAAATGCTCGCGAACTCATTCAGCAAAACACACTCCGGAAAAGACCTGTTGTACGCATATGAGATACAGGAGCTGAAAAAGAAATTGGAAGAATTTGCGAAAAATCCGCAGCCTGAAGAAATAATCAGGCTCGCTCCAAGAGTGACCGTTATCGAAGCGGGCGAAACGCAAACATGTTAAAAAACAAAACCAGACAACCGTCTGGCTTTTTATTTAAAAAAATGCGCCGTTTTTTTCGGCGCGTTATAAAAATAAATCTGTGTGTCTCTACCAACGTCTCTCTACGTCCGAGAAATAAGAGTTTTTATTTCGCGGGGACATCCGGCGCATCGATTTCGTATTGTCGCATCAGAACCATTTAGAGGCTATCGTCCGAAACTTAGTTCTCTCCGGTCTGGGTTCGGATCTAAAATCCATTCTAAAGAACCCTCTCGTGCGGTTCAGGAAACTCTCTCAAGTATCCGCCTTTCGATTCACACAGAAAAACAAATTTCTTATTCCAAGATATCATTTTTGAAGAAAAAATCAACAAATACCGGGTCCCCCACCGGATGCTCGCGAAGAGGTGTGGTATTTGACTTTTTGGTAATTATATTATATAATAACAAAGCAATTTTAATAAAAGAATACTGGCTGAATGGCAAGTATTGAACAAAAAACCGGAGCAATTCGCTCCAAAATTAGGAGGTTTCAAATGGCAACTGTAATTAAAGATATTGTTACACACGAAAGTCCACACTTGGACGAAATCGCTGCTTATTGGAAGGTTTTGCGTTTTGGAAAAAAGAAATTTCCAGGCGCAGATATCGCTCGGTTATATTTTGTAGATAACAATGCGGAAATAATTCCGAGAAAAGGACTGCTTGCGCTTGGAGTTGGGGGTGGTCAGTTCGACGAACACCCGAAACCAGGAAAAGAAAGGAAAAGAGATGAATGCACCGCCACACTTATCGCGAAGTATATTGGTGTCGATATGGATGACGAAAATATGGTGCGTATCCTGAATTTCGTAAAAAACGCCGACCTGAATGCAAGTGGTGGGACATTTGATCTTGCTCAGATGGTAAAAATGCTGCATGCCCAGGGAAAACCTACCGATGAAGTTATTGCGTGGGTATTCCAGGCGCTAGACGCAAAACTTGACGACGAGAAGGAAAGCGGAGATTTTTCCCTTCAAAATATTGCGTACCTAATCCGTTCACAAAACGAAGAAAATCCGGATGTGGCGTATGAATGGTTTAAATTCGGTATGGAGGCAAGAATCGCTGAACAAAAAAAATTCTTCAGGGAAACGTATACTGAATTCGAAAACAATGCGGCAGTTGAAAAGATTCAAGGAACACACCGCGAACTAACGATCGTCGCAATAGAATCAGATAACGATCAGATCGCGCGTCTTGCCAGATCGAAGAAATATGGTGTTGATGCAGATATCGTTGTCCAAATGAGTTCAAACGGAAACTTCGGCATTTATACAAACCAAAAGCACGGAAAGATAAATCTTGAGCTTTTGGTAAGAATGTTGAATTTCGAAGAACAGAAAATTTCCGGAAATATTACAGAAACAAACTGGGATGTGCTTTCTTCAGAAGGAATGATTGATGGTGGTAGATGGTACTATCATATGCAGGGGCAATTCATTCTTAATGGATCGAAAACTGCCCACGTCGAACCAACCAGAATTCCGCCTGAAAGAATCATCGAGTTGGTAAAAATATACGCCAATCCGATTCAGGAAATAAAAAAACACTGCGACTGCACAATCTGTATATCATCACGAAAAAATCCTTGTGAACTCTATGGATTCGGAATAGGACTTTGCAAAAAAATCCGATATGATATGAAAAATCAGGGATAGTTAAATAATTATATTCTCGAGAGGGGTGCCACAAACACCCTTCTTTTTTTTGACAATGTGTGCTGGCTGTTCTATATCTGAACTCAGATCATCACAATAGGAGAAATAGAATGGCAGAAGAAAAAACAAAAACCGTCAAATTTTCCATACTGGAACCGGATGAATTGTCCGATGAGGATATGCGACTTCTCGAGGCGGCATACGAGGTGAGAAAAAACGCACAGGCCCCCTACTCCCACTATCTTGTCGGTGCGGCAGTGAAAACATGGAACAGCGATGAAATATTCACCGGATGTAATGTTGAGCGAGCATCGTACACCCAGACCACCCACGCGGAACAATCGGCGGTGGATGCTGCAGTGAAGAAAATCGGACCGAAAATGAAGCTGAAAAAAGTCGCGATCGTCTCCGCTCCCGAAGGCGTAGAAATACCGATATCATTCGTGGAAGACCTGGAATGGACTATCCAATTCGCTCATCCATTCGATCCGGTCGATCAACCAAATGTTCCCTGCGGGCATTGTATGCAAATCATCTGGGAAAACTGCGGTGGGGACGATTCGGTCGAACTTCTCGCGATCCATCAAAGCGGAAGTATTACGAAAACGACTATCGGGGATGCGTTCCCATGGAAATTCGGACCGAGGGATCTTGGAATCGAGTAGAAAATTAAAACAATCACCGGCATCTCTGCCGGTTTTTTATACTTCCTTTTTTGGAAGTACCTATGGTATGATGACAACATCGAAAACAGAATAAACAATCAAATAACCGCACCGGAAGTCCGTGTCATCGGTGAGGATTCGGAGATCATCGGCATTATGACGCGTGCCGAAGCACTTGCACTCGCGAAAGAAAAGGAGCTTGATCTTATTGAAATCGCGCCAATGGGAAAACCTCCCGTTGTCCGCATCATGAGCTACGACAAATTCCGCTATCACAAAGATAAGGAAGAGAAAAAACAGCGGCAGGCGCAAAAGAATAAGGAAATGAAACAGGTGCGCATCACCCCGCGCGCCGCGTTGAATGATTTCCAGATAAAAGCCAGGAAAGTTGATGAATTTTTAAAAGAAGGGCACCGCGTTGAGATAAATTTGTTCCTTCGTGGACGCGAAAAATACAACAAGGAGTGGGCGCTCAAAAAACTCGGCGAATTTCTTACACTCATTCAGGAACCTCACCAGAAAATGGGAGAACCAAAACAGGGAGGGCGCGGTTACGTGATACAAGTAATGAAAAAATAAGGGGGGTTGCAAAAGAGCGATAAAACCCGTAGAATACGGAACGTTGCCTTTGTGGCACATACATTCATGCAAAAAAGCGTAACAAAAAGAGTGCAAGTCACACGACAAGGAAAAGTGCGGCGCCGTGCCGCCGGGCTTGGGCATTCGCGAAGTAATAAAAGCCAGAAAGAGTTTCTGCGAAAAAAAAATAAGCGCGGACTTTCCATAAAAACAAAAACGTTAAAGAAATATATATGACACGCGTAAAACGGGGCACTATCGCCCACAAAAAAAGAGAACGACTTCTCAAAAAGACAAAAGGATTCAAGTGGGGAAGAAAATCGAAAGAGCGCGCGGCAAAAGAAGCGCTCCTCCACTCGCAAAGTCGCGCATTTAAGGGAAGGAAAGAGAAAAAAAGAGTGTATCGTCAGCTGTGGCAGGTACAGATCAATGCGGCCGTGCGCGCGGAAGGAATGAGCTACAGCGTCTTTATAAAGAAATTGAAAGATAAAAAAATAGGGCTCGACAGAAAAATACTCGCGGAGATCGCAAAAAAAGAACCCGAAATATTTAAGAAGATTGTTGCATTTGTAAAATAGTAAAAAACTCCGGCGATTGCCGGAGTTTTGACTCGTCACACTGTTTGTGGTTTTATACAGGAAGAAACATTAACTAATCGTACGGAGGTACGCAATGGTACAAAGGAAAAAAACAGGATGGATCCCGCTTGTTTCAGTATTTATTATGGTGATCTTTCTTATCCTGATGAACTACAACACCGGCCCCAGCGCCGAGGATCTGGAAAAATTCGAAGCGTTAAAAATCGAAAGCGCACAACTCGAATCGCTTATTGGTTTAATAGAAAAAAACGAATCGGATATAACAACACTTCAGACGAAGCTGCAAACAAAACTGTCGAAAAAAGAAAAAAAGATATTACCGGTGCAGCTTGCGCTTCTTACCCAAACCACAGACAGCATGAAACAGAGTTTCAACACAAAACTCTCTCTCTATCAGAAGGGAGCGGAAGAAATCCCGAAGGAACTCGCGGACTCTCTGAAAAAATTCGTTCAATATTAATTCAAAACCGGGACAACGCCCCGGTTTTTATTTAAAAAGGTAAAAAGAATTTTTATCAACCACCTTTCCATTCCTTATCAAAACTCCCTCTTTCTTCAAAACGGAGATTTTCTTTTTGTTTCCGTACGCGTATCCACCAACGACTCCATCGGAACGGACAACACGATGACACGGAACGTGCGGCGATCGGTTTTTGTTAAGCGCATTTCCCACCGCTCGCGCGGCACGGGGACGATGTATCGCTATCGCGATATTTTTATACGTTGTTGTTTTTCCGTACGGGATTTTTCTCGCTACGCGGAAAACGCGCTCCCGAAAATCCTCCGCGCCGCCCCCCGCCGCTTCTTTGTTGTATTGCTTCATATGCTCGTTTCAGATTTCTCCTTAAATTGGGGTGAATTAAAATACGAAGGGCGTCTTCATACAAAAACCATCCGTACCCCTGATGTTCTTTTGATATTTGTATCTTTGGATTTGAGGTTTCCGCAAGATAATAACTCACCACCTTGAATACCTTCTCTCTGTCCTTCGTGAAAGTAAAACGATCCTGTACCTTGAACCAGTCGGAAAATTTAAGATCTTTTTTATTCAGTCCCGTTTCCTCCTCCACCTCGCGAACCGCGGCCTTAAAGTTCGTTTCTCCTTCGAGTTTCCCTTTGGGGAAATTCCAATACCGCCCTCCATGATATAAAATAAGGAATTTCAGTCCATCGCTTGTTTTCCGGTAGATAATAATACCGGCGGAAGTCTCCGTCTGCATACACTTATTTGATTACGTGTTTAGATTATACCATTATTCTCCATACACGGAGAAATCGGGCCTCTACTATTGCCCTATGGTGTGTGGCGTATGGTCGCGAAAAAGTGCTTTTTCGTCGGATGTTGTTTTTGGAAATATGAGATGTGGCACCGAAAACAACACGAACGCGCTTCCGAAAGAAAAAATGCTGACGAGAATAAAAACCGCCTGAAACCCGAATGCCGCGGAAATTCCTCCTCCGATAAGTGCGGTCGCCGCATATGAAAGTCCAAGGAGTGTACTATCAAGCGACCAATCAAAAGAATAGTGGTCTTTATCGAGGTGTCGCGCGTATATCGCGGACCAGGACGGAGTATAAAATCCCATGGCGATCGCGTGAAGAATTTGTACCGCAAAGAGACCCGCAACGTCTTTTACGAGCAAAAACGCCATTGCGGCAAATCCGGCAAGCGCGAGACTGAACACCAACGCATAAAAATCGTCCTTTTCTCCGGTATGAGTATCGAGATAGATGGATACCGGGATCTGCACAATCGATTTCACGACCCAATACAACGCGGAAACCGCGCCGATCGTAAAAAGGGTTGACCCGGGAATATAGTCGAGAACAAACACTCCGAAAACAGGACCAATAAGTCCCCACCCGCCCAAAAAAAGCATATCGGTAATAAGAAAATATTTTATAACCTTACTTACTTTTAGGTTTTCTATTTTTATCGGAATTTTCATATAGTATTGTTTTATTTATTCTTCGACGGTAAATACGAATTCATTTTCACGAAATACCACCGTGACGGAATTTCCGCGGGCTATTTCTTTCCGTAATAGTTTTTCCGCGAGCGCACTTCGCACCTTCTCGGAAATCACCTGCCGCAGGGGACGCGCGCCGAATACAGGACTGTATCCGAGCTCCGCGATCCGCGAAAGCGCCTCGTCCGAAACACGAAGTGTGATGCCATGGGTCGATTCGAGTATATCCCCCACTTCTTTAACAAGAAATCCCGCGATTGTTTTTGTTTCGTCGCGCGTGAGATTTCTGAAGGCAACAATATCCGAAAAACGGTTTATAAGCTCCGGACGGAAGTAATCGGTAAGTTTTTTCTTTATTTCCTCACTGATATCCGTCATCGACACCCCCTCCTCTATTCTCGTCTTGATAAGATCGGAATGTGCGTTTGATGTCGCGATAATGATCGTGTTTTCGAAACTTACCGTACGACCGAGACTGTCGGTGAGCCTCCCATCGTCAAGCACTTGAAGAAAAAGATTCAGGATGTCCGGATGCGCTTTTTCAAATTCATCGAGGAGTACGAGACTGTATGGTCGCGCAAGCACCGCGTCGGTAAGAGATCCCGTCCGCGTGCCGTCCGGCGTTCCGATAAATCTGAATATACTTTGTTTGTCCTGATATTCCGACATATCGAAGCGTTGCATCATATCTTTCGATCCGAACTGTAAATTCGCGATGATTTTTGAAAGTTCGGTTTTCCCGACTCCGGTCGGTCCCACAAAGAGGAACGATGCGATCGGTCCCCCTTTCCGCGTAAGTCCGCTTCTGTACTCCCGAAGAGCGCTCGATACCGCGTGTACGGCATTTTCCTGGTTTACGAGTTTTTTATGTATCGTTTCCTCGAGATTCAGGAGCTGTTCCGCTTCTTTTCCTTCCGCTTGTTGTATCGGTATTTTACTCTGCGACTCCGCGAGACGGATGACCGTTTCCGGGGTTACTATCTTTTCACGATTCTGCGCCACAATTACGACTGCCTCCTTAAGAAGATCGGAGGCGCTTCCCGGAAGAAGTTTGTTTCTGAAATATTTATGCGCGAGCTCCACCGATTTTCGTATTGCCCCGAACGTGACAAATACTCCGAATTCCCGCTCGAGAAAAACCGTGCGAAAAACAAGAAATCGCACCGCCTCCTGCTCTGATATTTCATCGATGTGCGTCACTTCAAACTGAGCGAGAAAATCGGTGCGTGGCTCAATATATGTCTTGAATTCACGGGGAAACGTCGCGCCCACAACAGGAATCCCCTCGTTCGAAATAATTGGCAAAAAAAGATCTATTGCGTTTATGGATTGCGCATTCGAGGTACGAAAGAGGTCATGTATATTATTTATGAAAAGAACGACGTTTCCCGCGATCAATGTTTCCTCCACTATTTTTTGTATGCGTCCGCCAAGTTCCGCGGGAGATACATCCGCAATGAGTTTTGTTATATCGAGCGATATAAGCCGCTTATCGAAAAGCACATGCGGTACATTATCTTTCGTCATCTCGTATGCAAGATGGGCGACAATGCTTGAAACCCCCGCCCCAGGCTCTCCCACAAGGATTGCGTTTGGTTTTCCCGGTCGGGAGACCACCCGTAGAAGGGCCTCGTATTCTTTCTCGTGTCCGATAAGAAACCCCACCTTCTCCTTCTTCGCGAGATCGGTAAGATCACGACTGAATGTGTCGAGTAACTTTGTGGGACGGGACGTCCACGCCCGATTCACTGTCCGTCTACGTACCGGCGATCCACTGAAAACAATTTCTCCGAGAAACGCGGGCGCACGACGAAATCGTGAAATTCCCTTCGCGTACCGATTAAATACGATAACCTCCCCGATATCGTTCGGATTCATTCCGAATACATTCAAAAGCTGGACTATGGGAGCGTGGTCGGCGAGCGCGATCGCGGCGAACAAATTCCTTGGCTCTATAAAAAGTTCGTAGATCTGCACCCCGTTCTTATACGCCTGAAGCGCAAGCAGTTCGAACACGCGCATCAACTCTTCTTTTTTTGCCTCTCCGCGCGATGCCGCGACCCTCTCCGAAACCTTGTCCGAAAAAGCACGCTCATCGACATCAAGACGCGAAAGCATTGTCCGTATATCCCTTCTTTTCAGAAGGTTTTCGAGCAGGATAAGATACGGATCTCCGCCGGTAATGAGCGCCTGCCGGAACGAAACATTGAACACACGGAACGCCGCGGGAGAAAAACACGCGGCGACATTTATCTCCTTTCTTCCCATAAGTTCCGGAATCGAACGATCTCCTTTTTTGATGTGTAATATCCTATCTATGAGAAAAAGGAGAATAAGTACCGACACCCAAAAAAGAGGTTCGACATCGGAGAAAAAAAGAATGAATGCAACAACCGAAAGAAGCGTATACCAGACATATACCACCGTCCGGACGAAAAAATCACCAAACGAGGAGAGAAGTAGCCGCGCATCCTTGAAATATATATGCGAGTTCATACGGGAAGGGTGTTATGTGAAAATGGAATAAACAACATAAGGGGGTATAAGGAGCCACAATATATAAAGCGTCGCCGCGAAAATAAAGAGGATGGCATACACGAATGATGTAACGAGAAATCGGAGCGATCGGATCAAAAACCCCACAACGTGCCCGATAAGCGAGTAGTCTTTATACAGCGGGGTAAATATATTCAAAATATTTATCTTCCATGCGAGCGTTCTGTCGAGTCGTTCGAATATATCGAGGCATGCGTTCGCGTATTTTTTTCCGCTCGTAATATACCAGTGTCGCAGAAAATCACCGATACGGAACACGCAACGGTTCCCGAGGTATATCACGAAAAAATTCATGTTTTTATTATACCCCGGGAGAGAAAACGACAAAATACCTGTGTTATACGAGAGTTCCTTGATCGTGGGGAACGAGTTCTTTGTGTTTTTCCACGATGCGCGGAAGTTTTTTAAAACTTTCTCTGAAAAGTGCCATCATCGAGGATGATCTGAGTGCCGCGGCGGGGTGTAACAGCGGCACCACAAAAACGGAACCGAGTCGAAACACCTTTCCCTGGTCACGGGTTATTTTTGCGTCGGGAAGAAAATAATTCATGGAAAATCTCCCGAGCGGAGCGATTATTTTCGGACGTATGATCTGTATTTGTTTCGTAAGATACGGTTTATATGCCAGGATTTCTTCCGGAAGCGGGTCCCTGTTCATTGGAGGACGGCGTTTTACAATATTCGTTATATATACGTCTTCGCGTTTCCATCCTATTTCCTCGATTGTTTTTGTGAGTAATTGTCCCGCCCGCCCCACAAACGGACGCCGAAGTTCGTTTTCCTTCTGTCCCGGAGCCTCACCAATGAACATGACCTCACAATCGTTATTTCCCTCTCCGAACACAAGATTCGATTCACGAAGCGGAAGTGATGCGTCATTTTCGATCTCACCGAAAAGTTCCTGAAGTTTGTTTTCTTTTTCCGTATTCATATGTTATGCGGGAAAACCGACATAAGTAACTTCGGGAACGAGATGCACCCCGAAGAGCTCAAAAACTTTTGCCTGCATATTCTCCGCGAGATTTTTTATTTCGTATGCCGTGCCGCCGTAGTTGATAACCGCGAGAGAGTGTTTCGGAGAAATACCGACATTTCCACGACGGTATCCTTTCACGAATTCGGTGAATTCCAAAAGAAACGCGGGAGCTATCTTTATTGTTCCGTCGTTCTGTTCCCAATACCAGGGAGAAAGTTCGAGTGTCTTTTTTTTGTCTATCGTATTCACGGTTTGTTCTATTTCCAAAAATTTTTCGCGCGAAACAGGTGGAAGTCCAAAAAACGATCCCGCGCTTTTGAAGGATTCGAACCCATCCATAATAAGCATTCCCTTGTCTCCGCGTACACGGAGAATCGCTTCTCGCATCTCGACAAGAGACGGCATGGGTTCCGTTTCGGGAAACAACTTTGAAAAATCGAATTTGTTATCCTTATACATACACCGAGTGCGAACCGTCCCCGACCGCGGAAGGTCAAGGCGGGCACCGACGATACAATAATGTCCGGCATTTTTCTTGAAAAAACTCATATGATATGAAAAGTCGCTTTCGTCCTTCGAAAAAGTTCTCCATGTCCCCTCCTTCGTGTCGAACGCGTCTATAGTCACAATGTAATCACTGCAATTCTGCCGGTAGGCACCGGCATTCTCAAAAATAAATCCTCCGACCGTTCCGGGAATCCCAGAAAGACACTCAATACCGGCGCAGTTATGCTCGACGGCCCACGAGACAAAACGATCCCACATTTCACCCGCACCAATATATACGGACACGGCGGCGTCGTTTTCTTCCCGAATGGAAACGCCGGCGAATGCCGGTTTTATTACAAGTCCTGCGTATCCGTCGTCGGACACGAGAAGATTTGAACCTGCTCCAAGAATGAAGACCGGAATCCGCTTCTCTTTCGCGAAAGTATATGCGTATGTAACATCTTCCCTGTTTTTCGGCTCACAAAAATACCGCGCAGGACCACCAACGCCAAATGTAGTGAATTGTGCCAAGCTCACATTTTCCTCAATTTGGAACATATATAACGGAATTATACACCAGCAGAAGCGACAACAGAAAATCCTTATGTATAATTTTTGTCCTCGACGTAATCACTCGCCGTCGCTCGTGATACGGACGCCGGCTTGCCATCATATAGAAATTTGGCTCCGACTAAAATTTTCACCGTCGTGAAAATTTTGTCTAGCCGCCGGCTCGCGTGTAACGCTTCTGTGTTGCATCGGCTCCGCCGCACAAAACGGAACGCGAGACACACAAGCGTCTCGCTTTGCGCATAGCGCAATCCGTTTTGTGCCCTCGAGAGGAGTCGCCCTCAACTCAAAATGTTTCCGTCGAAACATTTTGGTTTAGGCACCGCCTCGCTCCCGCGCCTACTGGTACGGGTCCCGCTCCGGCGTTCGACCTCCTCACGCGAGCAAAGACTTTTGCTCGCTTCGAGGACACAAAGACCGCGCAAGCGCGGTCTTTTTTTCTGTGCCCTCGAGAGGAGTCGAACCTCTATTACCAGCTTCGGAGGCCAGCGTTCTATCCATTTAACTACGAGGGCTTCGTCTCCACTCTACCGCCTTCCATAGACAAAATAAAGAGAAATGTAACGATCCAAAAAAGCGCGATGCCACTCTGCATCGTCCAAAAAAAATGATCAAACAAACCGAAAACAAAAAATCCGACAAGCGAAGAGAAAAGCCACAACGAAGCGCTGTTCTTTTTCCCATGTTTCAGAAAAAAAATAAAAAGATAGACGAAGAATAATCCGAGCGGGATCCCTCCGAGAAGACCGACCTCGGAAAGCGCGAGAAGAAAGATATTGTGTACGGGCTGAAAGTCAGACGCGCGAGAAACATCAAACCGCTCATACAATCCGTTCTTTTTTGCGTATTCAACCTGGTTCCCTATTCCCACACCAAGGAGCGGGTTTTTGATAATAATCGATTCCCCCACACGCATGTATGCGGCGCGGAGATTGACCGATGGTTCGTTTTTTTCAAAAGACGCGCGCGGGAGGATTGCCCATCCGAACACCGAGAAAATCCCGACACACACGAGAAAAAGTATCGCCAAAATCTTCACGGCATTCTTTCTCATATTGGAAAAAACAAATGCCGCACACAAAAACACGGAAAGAGAAACCAAAAACACGACCCATCCCGAACGGGAAAACGTGGCGGCAACTCCAAGCGACACAAGAAAAAGACCCGCAACAACAAGCGAAAGCAAAGGAAGATTTTTTTCTTTTTTTTCAAAAGAAACGAACAGAAGAAAGACGCCGGTTAAAAATGCGAGCACGAGAAACGCCGCAAGGATGTTCGCGTGCTGCATGGTGCCGTATGCGCGGAGAAAAAAAGCGCCGTCGATCGATACGCGAGCAATATGTTCCGTGCTTTCGTTTACCACTATTTCACCAAGATACCGCGCTCCGACGCTTTTTCCTGTCATAAATTGCGCGACACCAAGGATGCTCTGAAATATACCCGCGGCAAACATGCCCCATGCCGCGTGTAAAAAACCGGAATGCTTTACGATTGTGTATACAAAAAAACCCATACAGAACCCGAAAAGAATGCGAAGAAAAAAATACGCGGAAAATAAAAAATGAGAAGACAGAAACACCGAAAGTAACGCGATAACGGCAAAAGCACCGAGAAAAACACCGGATCCTCTTTTTTTAAAAAAAACATATACATCGCCTTTTTTCTTCAAAAAGAGAAAGAAAACGATCGCCGCGACAAAAAGCCAGATGTCATTCAAAAATAAAAAAACACCGTCCGTTTCCGATGTGATTGTTCTTCCCTCAAGCGGGAGAAGAAATTTTTTTGTTCCGAATGGAATGGAAAAAAACAAGAGGAAGGACAGGATGGACAGCGACACCTTTCCGGAAAAAATGTTTTTTATATGAGAAATTCCGTACATGCGTAAAGGAATGAAACAATGAATATACCCGCGGGAACATAGGCATACCGTCTGAGTGCGTGATGAGGAAAAGCTCGGAGCCACATCCACACGATAAATAACCCTTCGAGCGCGACAAAAATACCACCCGTGATCCCTATCACCTCCATGAAATTATCGAGGCCAAGAAGGAGAAGAAGTGGGGGGAGGATGATAGGCGCACCGAACGATACGATCCTTGAAAAATGCATATCGCGCAAAAATATGTCTTTCACGTTGTTTATAAGCACGATATACGACGTCCACAGTGCAAGAAAACCGACCGCCGCAAGAATTATTTTCGCGTACAAAGGAAGAAGAACAAGTCCACTTAACGCGTCTTCGCTCACGGAATGTGGACTGAGAAAAATGACCGCCAGGACAAAGACGCCGTACACCACCGCAGGCAAGATGACCCCTCCGGCAATCGTTTTACGAAGGGAAAACGGCTCTTTTTCCGATTTTCCTTCCCGCCACGTTTTTACCACCTGAGAAACCGCGGACCGTCCGGAAAACGAAAAAAGAATCGGACCGAAAGGAATAAGAAAAAGCGGCAAAGAAAGCATCCCCCGATGGGAAAATTGGACATTGGACGAGGGAGAAGTGACACACGCAAAGATCGCGATAAAAAATATCGCACCAACAATGCTCGCGGTGCCCAAAAATTCCGCCCACCCAAGCGCATCAACCCTTACGAAGACGAATACAGAACAAACTATCCAAAAAAGGAAGATCACTGCCCATCCCTCTATACCGAACGCAAAGGAAATAAACGAAGGAATGAGCGTAAGATACGTGAGAAGTCCGAAAATAAGTCCGCCGATCGTCGTTACCACGACCACCGGAAGCATATACGCGGGAAGATGTTTTTTTGCGAGAAAGAAAAAATCATGCTGCTCTTTTTCTTTTAGAAGAAGCGACGAATACATAAAATACACGCCGATATACATACACGCAAAAAACAAAAGATATATAAATCCCGCGAAAATCCCTATTTGTGAAAATATATACGGGAGAGAAAAAGTACCGGCACCAATGATAGTACCGGAAAGAAGGCTTATACCGAGGATCGAACGGACGTTCATAATCTTATTTCGCACGATACACCCGATCCCCTTCGCGTACTTTCTTTTTTACTTTTATCCCCACGGACGTTCCCTTTTTCGCGACACGCACCGGCGCATGATCTTTTTGCATCGAAACAATACTGTCCGAGAAAGAGGTGGTGGCTCCCCGATATTCAACTTTTGTTCCTGCACGAATATTCACGGAACACTTCACTACCGCGACTTTTATATTCCCGAAATAATGCGTTACTTTTCCTATCGGCTTCTCCTTCTTTGCTTTTTTCGCGGTTTTCTTCGTTGGTTTTTTCACTGCCTTCTTCGGCTTCTTCTTTAAAGGACTCTTTTTCCCGCTTATTATTTTTTTTAACTTTTGAAACATATATTATAAAGAAACTTTGTAGTCTTTCTTTTCTTCCGCCTCAATGAGCGCAACCACTTTTTTCACGAGCTCTGCGGGATCATTCGAATAGACCACCTTCCCCGGGCCCTTGTGCGAGTTCTCCACGATTTCCCGTATGTGATCCGCCATCCCTCCGCTTCCCTCAAGCACTCCCATTGGCTTCTGATCTTCGAATCCGATGGTGAATTCATTGAGTGTTCCGATGCGACCACACACCGTGATTATGGCGTCGGCGGAACGGGTCAAAAGGAGATTTCTGCCGGCGTAATTGAACCCGGTATAGATAATAAGGTCATGATAATCGGTCGGAAGCCGATATGTTTTCACGTGCGCTATTTTTGACGCCGCGGGAGAAAGCCCTATCACGAGTCCTCCCTCGGCTTTCGCGCCTTTTGCGGCCCAATACGGCATGCCGATCGTCGCCCCCGTAACAAGCACAAGTCCTTGTTTTGCGATCTCCCTTCCTATGATTTCCGCGTTCTCGTGCGATCCCTCGCTACAAAAACCCGTTTCGGCGGCACCGGAAACGCATATTTTATATTTTAGACGATGTGCATGACTCTCAATGTCCGCATTATTATTCTTTTTTTTCCGTAACATTGTCATTATTATATCACCACCACATCCCCCTGCGAAGGAATGCTCACGGACACCGCCAATTCATCGCGTATTTTTTCCGCAAGTTTTTCCGATTGTTCTTCCTCTCCCTGCACCACAAATATTTTTTTCGCCGAAAAACGCGCCGGAGCGAGCCATTCAAGGAGTCTTTTCTGATCGGCATGCGCGGAATATCCGTCTATCGATTTTACGGAACACGCGACCATAACCTCCTCCCCGAAAATATTCACTTTTTTTGCCCCTTCCGCGATTGCTCTTCCGAGCGATCCGTGCGATTGATACCCGATAAAAAGAATCGTGTTTTCTTTTCCCGGAAGATATTTTTTTTCGTGAAAAATAATCCTCCCCCCCTGCGACATTCCGGATCCCGCAATGATGATTTTCGGTCCACGCATCTCGTCTATTTTTTTCGAATCCGCGTTCGACGATACGAATTGCAGTCCCGGAAATTCGAATATCGCGTCCCCGGACTTCTTGAGCGCAAGGGCGTTTTTATTGAAATATTTTTCATCTCCCGCATACGCGCGATAAATCTCGGTGACCTTTGTCGCAAGCGGACTGTCTACAAAAACAGGCAGTTTCCGTACGCGACCATTTTCCACAAGCTCATTCAACTCAAAAAGCATTTCCTGCGTCCGCTCGAGCGAAAACGCGGGAATAAAAAGCGTTCCGTTCTTTTTCGCGGTATCTTCAATAATATCCTCGAGAATATAGGTGCGCTTTTCGACGTCCGCGTGGCGCCTTCCTCCATACGTCGACTCGATAAGAATATAATCAGCGGCGCATATCGGGTCCGTTTCGCGTATAAAAAGCATATTTCTACTCCCAAGATCTCCGGAAAAAACAACGGTCTTTTCCTCCGCGCGCACGGCGATAAAACCAGACCCCAATACGTGTCCCGCGTCGAAAAACTCGAAATCAACGCCATTTATGGCGGTGTGTTCGTGATAGTCGATTGATTCCCACATTCCAAAAGCCTTTTGTATATCTTCTACGCCATACGGCGCCGTAACGCCGCGACGCACCGCCTCGTCCCGCAGTAATTTTTCCGCATCGAGAAGGAGTGGTTCGGAAAGTTCGCGGGTTGGTTTGGTCGAAAATATTTTTCCACGGAATCCATCACGCACCAATTTCGGGATCATTCCTATATGATCGACGTGGGCGTGCGTTACAAGAAGCGCGTCTATTTTTTTCGGAGCATAGGGAAGTGGTTTGAAATTAACGCCGTTTTCCGCGCTCGTACCCTGACAAAGACCGCAATCGACGAGAATTTTTGCCGATCCGGACTCGATAAGATAATTCGCGCCGGTGACCATCTTTGCGCCGCCGAAAAACGTAAGTTTCATAATTTGTATACTATCAGGTCCGGAACAAAAAAACTATTTTCCTTTTCCCAGTATGCGGAGTGCCGCCTTCAGTCGGTCGTCGAACGAATGCAATGTCCCCGGAACCGCGCCCGTCGCCGCGCGGGCGTCTTTTTTGTCGTACCCGAGACCGATAAGCACATCTTCAATCTCGACATTCGCATCCATCGCATTGATCAATGTGTGTGCGCCCTCTATCTCTATTTTGCTATGTAATTCAAGTACGATGCGCTCCGCTGTTTTTTTACCGATACCAGAAGCACGCACCAAAAGATCAGCGCGGCGCTCGAGGATTCCGGCTGTAATGTTTTCCGGAGAGTCTATATCGAGCACAGAAAGCGCGCTTCGTGGCCCCACACCGGGGACCGTATTCAATAACTCAAAGAGCTTGAGTGATGGTTCGTCAAAAAATCCATAGACCTCAACAAGTTCGTCGCGCACCCGCATCGCGCAGAAAAGCCTTGCCGTGGACCCGACGCTTGGAAGCTTTTTATACGTCGTTTCGTTTATGGATATTTTAAATCCGAACCCCCCAGCCTCAAGCACCGCGTAGGTTGGTTTTTTTTCCGAAATGGTGCCGTGTACGGAATGAAGCATACACTGATTATATCATGATTTGACGGGTCTTATTTTTTTCGATAGTATAATAGCGATTTCCATATATGCCGAAAACAAAATCAGCCCAAAAAGCATTGCGACAGAACGTACGCAGAAAAACACAGAACCTTTCCCGCAAGGCGGCATTGAAGTCCGCAGTGAAGGGATTTGCAATTCTCATAAAAGACAAAAAAACAGAGGAAGCGACAAAAGCCCTTTCCGGTGTTTATAAAACAATAGACAAGATGCAGAAGGTGCAATTGATAAAGAAAGGAAAAGCGAACCGAATGAAATCGCGCCTTACAAAGAAACTCACGACACAAAAAACCGGTTAATCCCCGGTTTTGTTTTTGGAAAGGATAAAATCAAGAAGCGCTTCTTCGTATTCAAGCGCTCCGCTTTTTATTTTAACGTCGTACTCCGCAAGACGCACCGCGTCTTCCCCGGACGCCTGGAATCCGAGTGAATTGAATATATAGGACGGCGCCTCATTCGAGGAAACAAGCCGTTCAAAAATCGCAAGACCGTCGTAAAAATTCCGGGCGTGCAATATTTTCCGTGCCTCTTCGTACATGACACTCTTCAACGCGAATTCCGTATGTTTTTTCACATCTTCCGGTGAAATGTCGCGAATTCCGAGAAGCGCGAGTTTTTCTATTTCCGAAACCACGATCCACGACTTGTTTTCTAAGGTGCCGAAAAAAGACACAAACATCCGAAGTGCGTCCGAAGAAAAGACAACGTTGTTCTTTTTTGCAACAGAAACGACGAATGTTTCGAGTTTTTTTCCGGACAATTCATCGAATTCCATCGCGTGCGGCGCGTCACGAAGAAACGCAAAGTCCTTGAGGGGCGCCTTGGTGTCCGATATGAATATGAATATATCCTTCGAAAGAATGTTTTTCTTCAAAAATTTTATCCATTCTTTTTCTTTCACCGCGCCGGACTCGCGGACCACAAGCACTTTCGACGGAGCGAACATGGAGGGTTGTAGCGCAAAATCCATCGCCTCGCGCCACGCATCGGGATGTTCCTCGCAATCCAATATATACATATCGGCATGCGCGTGCTTGAGGCGATATGCGGCGATAATCTCGTTCAGTTTTTCCCGTCGGCGATACGAATCCGGTCCATGGAGAAAATATATCATCGGTATTACTATACCGTTTCTTTATATATAAAAAAATATACCGGTCCTTTTGGGATCGGTATATATAAATATGATGATTATCACCACTAGAGTGATTTAACGCCACTTGGCGTAACAAGGAATATCCTTGCGCCGGGACCACTCTTACCAGCAGAAACAGAAAATGTGCCCGTAAACGTCTTACAAAGAAAACCCTCTTTATTCATAAGACTTACTGCATAAGTTTTGCGTGGAATCCAGTTTCCTTCAACAGAATATTTGGATGTCTGGATATCTCCCAACGAATTCAATTCGGATTCCACTCCGTCAATATTCAACACAACACGATATTCTGAACCGTTTATAAAAAACAAACGAAAATCATCAGAAAATATCGGTTCGGGCAGATCAAAATATCCCGAAGTATGTGTTTCTCGCGGGGGCACGCTCCCACTTTTATATTTCCTTCCGTCTGGGTAGTAAAATGTATTTATGACCCACGGCGTAGGAACGGACCGACGTAAATTCAAAACGTCACCACACACACCAACAACGTCTTGGTACGCAGGATCTGAATATACAAGTCCAACAACAGGAACATGTTCCCGTTTGAATCTTAGGTTCTTTAGATCGGTGATTTTCGTTCCTGGTCCGATTTCCGCGAACACACCATCCAATGAAATAAGTTTTATATACACAGGAAGTGTGTTAAATATCGAAACCTCTGTTCTTGGACCAACACCAAATACACGAAAATGTCCGGAGAGACGCAAGCTGATGCTGTTGCCTTCTTGAGAAAAAACAGGAATGGCAAAAAGCACGAAAAACAGAATCAAAACTATCTTTTTCATTTGTAAATCTCCTATTGTTTATACTGCCTATATTATACCATGTATAACATATATATGTCAATAAACACCAAAAACTGTGGAAAAACAAAGGAAAAAGAGGTATTCTTTAACTATTATGCTCCAGCAATCAAAAGAGCTTGAGGAAAACGTGCGACGGGAACACAGAAAAGCCGAAGAACGCGACGCGGAACGCCGCGCGGCACAACTCGGACTTCCCTACCTGAATCTCGTGTCAACAAAAATTCCCACGGAACTTAAAGCAATGGAACTTCTGAAAGAAGAGGATGCGCGACGCACACTTGTCGTCCCCCTGCAGATCATGCGAAAAAAACTTACCGTGGCGGCATTCAATCCGACGACACCCGACGCACAGGCGGTCATTTCCGAATTTAAGAAAAAATACGAGGTACAACTGCTTGTCTGTTCCCTCACGTCACTCGATCATGCGCTTTCGTATTATCAATACATCAACGAGACAAAAGATATCAGTGGGAGCGTCGAGATAAACGAAGACAACATACGCGCGCTTCAGGAAAAAATAAAAGTGCTGAACGACCTCTCGAAAGAAATAGCGGCATTTAAAAGCCCCTATACGTCCCAAATACTCGAGATCGTGCTTGCAGGAGCGCTTGCAATGAAAGCGTCGGATGCTCATCTTGAACCCGGCGAGGAAGTGAACACGTTCCGTCTCCGTGTTGACGGGTTGCTTCACACCGCATACGAGAAATTCACCCCGTTGGTATACAAGGCGCTCGTTACCCGCATAAAGCTTCTTTCTGGATTGAAATTGAATATCCACAACGAAGCACAGGACGGACGATTTACCATAAAACTGAAAGACCGCGACATCGAGGTGAGAACTTCGGTCATTCCATCCGAATACGGGGAAACGATCGTACTCCGTCTTCTTGATCCCATATCACTCAAAACAGAGTTGACCGATCTCGGGTGGCGACCGGACGATCTTCGGATCGTAAAGGAGGTTGTTGCGGAACCGAACGGACTGATCCTGAATACCGGGCCCACCGGATCAGGAAAGACCACCACGCTCTACGCATTCCTGAAAAATGTCACAAAACCGGAAATAAAAATAATCACCATAGAGGATCCAATCGAATATCACCTGAAAGGAATATCCCAGACGCAGGTTGACGTCGAAGCGGGATACACATTCGCGTCGGGACTCCGCTCCATATTGCGTCAGGATCCGGATATCGTACTCGTAGGAGAGGTTCGCGACAAAGAAACCGCCGAAATCGCGCTGAATGCCGCGCTCACAGGACACCTTGTTTTTTCAACACTTCACACAAACGACGCGATCGGAGCGATTCCGCGTCTCCTCGATCTCGGCGCGAAAGCGCAAATTCTGGGACCCGCGCTTGCCCTCGTTATCGCGCAACGTCTTGTGCGTGTGCTCTGCAAAGAGTGCAGGCAGGAAGCGATTCTCGACGACGAAACGAAAGAAAATATACGAAAATTCATTGCGGGACTTCCCGATCGTGTCGATAAAAAAACATATGAGGAATTCGGCATGTGGAAACCGAAGGGGTGTCCGTCGTGCGGCGGGCTTGGATATCGCGGACGAACCTCCATATTCGAACTCTTTATCGTTTCCGAAGAAATCGAGAATCTTATCTATAAGAACCCAACGGAAATCGAACTTAAAAATCAATCGCGGGCGCAGGGAATGGTGTGGCTTCAGGAGGATGGGATACTCAAGGTGTTGAAGGGAATAACAAGCGTGGAAGAGGTGGAGCGTCTCACGGGAAAAATCGATTGGATAAAAAACCGCGCATAGCGCGGTTTTTTTACATATTATGAAGATAGATCCGTGGGCAAAAAATGCCGAAAGGCACCAAACAATTCCCCGGAAAATGGAAATCCGAGAAAAGACCGATACTTCCGAGGAGTCATCCAGCCGAAACCAAATGATCCTAAAGTGCTGGGAAGAAATCCGCTTGCCCACAGGTCTATATTCGTAATATCATTCTGTGACTAGTCTATCACATATATAACTATTTGTCAATACCCCTCTATCGGAAGTAAAAACCGTCACAGACTTCAAAAAAGAGGCAAAAAAAGCGTTTTTCCTATAGAATAAAAAGAGGCGCGAATAGAAAACGCGATGAGAATATAAGAGTAAAAGCGCCGAAAGAGACTATACCACACCACATGAAAAAAAGTAAAGTACCCCAAGAAAAACCAATCACGGAAGATCCGTCCCTGGATCTCGCTCTTCGCCCGTCCCGATGGGAAGAATATGTTGGACAGGAAAAAGCGAAAACGAATCTTCGTCTTATAATCGACGCGGCAAAAAAAAGAAAAGAAAGTTGCGACCACCTTCTTTTATACGGACAGGCGGGACTTGGGAAGACCACACTCGCCTATCTTATCGCGCGTGAAATGGAGGCACAAATAAAAACAACCACGGGACCGGCGCTCGAAAAGGCGGGTGACGTGGCCGCGATTCTCAGCAACCTTGAACCTTTCGATATTTTATTTATTGATGAGGCGCATCGCATAAACAAGCTCGTGGAGGAAATACTCTATCCGGCGCTCGAGAACAGAAAACTTCATTTTGTGGTGGGGAAGGGTCCTTCGGCACGCACCTTTTCGCTCGATCTTCCCCCATTTACGGTTATTGCCGCAACGACAAAAGTAAATCTTCTTTCGAATCCGCTCCGATCGAGATTTGGCGCAACACTGAAACTCGAATATTATAACGAAAGCGACATACAAAAAATAATAGTGCGGTCATCAAAAATTCTCGGAACGGAGATAGAAAAAGGAGCGGTACTGCTTCTTGCGCAAGCATCGAGAAAAACACCGCGCACCGCGAATCGACTCCTCAAGCGCGCGCGTGATTATGCGGAAGTGTACGGCAACGGAGCAATCACCGAAGATATCGTCCAAAAAACACTGGAGCTTCTCGATATCGATATTCTGGGACTCGAACGGGCCGATCGCGACCTTCTCCAGGCGCTTATAGAAAAATATAACGGCGGTCCGGTCGGGGTAAAAGCGCTTGCGGCGGCACTTTCGGAAGAAACGGGGACAATAGAGGATGTCTACGAGCCGTTTCTCATGAGTATGGGGCTCCTTGAACGCACTCCAGGAGGAAGAGTCGCGACGGAAAAGGCGTACACTCACCTCGGCATCTCCGGAAAAAGGAGGTTGGTTTGATCATGCGGCAAAAAAGCATGTCGCTTCGCGACACAAAAAAAATAGCGGCGAAAATCATTCGTCTAGGAGAGAAAAAAAACAGAAACGGTGCGCTTGTTTTTGCCCTCTCGGGACCACTTGGATCCGGAAAAACCTCTTTTGTGAGAAGTGCGGCAACGCTCTACGGCATACCCCAAAAGAAGATAACAAGCCCGACATTCGTCCTTGTTAAAAAATACAATATAAAAAAGCATGGTGAACTTTCACAACTTTTCCATGCGGACGCATACCGCATCGCAACAAAAAAAGAATTCGAGAACGCCGGATTCCGGAATATACTTCAAAACAAGGATGCGGTGCTGTTTATCGAGTGGGCGGAAAATATAAAACGCTTTCTCCCGAAAAACAGCGTGTGGATATATATTGCGTACGGAAAGAAAGAAAAAGAAAGAAAAATAACCACCTTATGAAAACACTTCTTCTTATAGACGCGCATTCGATCATTCACCGCGCGTATCACGCGCTTCCACCCCTCACCACACAAGACAACACACCAACAGGAGCGCTCTATGGGGTCGCGCGTATACTTTCAAAAATACTCTCGGAAAAAGAACTGGATTATGCCGCCGCCGCATTCGATAGACCGGAACCCACATTCAGAAAAAAAGAGTTTCCCGAATACAAAGCACACCGCCCGCCCACGGACAAAGAGCTCATAAGTCAACTCATCGAAGCGCGTACACTTTTTAAAATGTTCGGAATCGCTTCATTCGAAGCGCCGGGATTCGAAGGTGACGACGTTATCGGAACACTTGCCGAAAAATTCTCCGGAACCTTCCGTGTTCTTATACTTACCGGAGACCTCGATTCATTGCAGCTTGTATCGGAGAATGTGTCGGTTGAGACGTTTAAGAAAGGGGTGAGTGAGACAATAACTTACGACACGAAAGAGGTTTTTTCCCGGTTTGGAATTTCTCCGAAACAAATACCGGACCTGAAGGGACTTGCGGGGGACGCATCCGACAACATTCCGGGAGTGCGTGGCGTGGGTCCGAAAACCGCGGCGCTTCTTTTGCAACATTTCGAAACCCTTGAAAAATTTTTTCTTTCGGAAAACGCCGACAAAAAATTCGAATCGATACGAAAAAACGAGGAAATCGCGCTTCTATCGAAAAAACTCGCGACAATCCGCCGCGACGTTCCGATTTCCGTCTCGCCGGAAGATCTTTTAATAAAGAAAAACGATGCGGCGCTTGCGGTGTATATGCGCACATTGGGGTTTTCGAGTCTCCTAAAGGAAAAAAAGGTGGCGGCATCGGAAGAAAAAGAGCAGATTTCTTTTATGCGCGCCGCCCAACCGGAAAAGATCGGAGAGGTGTTGGTGGGAAAAAATCTGAAAGAATACGTAAAAAACGGCGGTACGGCGGAAAAATTATTCGACATTGATGTCGCCACGTGGCTCCTTAATCCGGAAAAAAACCATTCGGAAAAGGAATATCCGTCACAAGAAAACGCGTATACGTTTTTGAAAAAAGAAATGGATAATTCCGGCGTGCTGCGTGTATTTGAGGAGATTGAGATGCCTATAATTCCAATCCTCGCTTCCATGGAAAAAATCGGTGTGTGTGTCGACGAAGAAGCGCTCCGTATTCT
>JAJZPU010000051.1 GCA_021811055.1 bacterium | reverse complement strand
GATTGTATCTGTTCCCAAAGATCCGAGAATAGAGGTATATTGGCTTCCCGAAAAAAAATTGACCCCCACCATTATCAGATAGAGTATTCCCCAGAACGTCGAAAAAAATCTCCAAATCGCTCTGCTAAAATATTCTTTCATGAGTATTACGATACATAATATTTCTTTTTCATATCTTCTTCAATCTCCTCTTCCACCGCATCGCGTTTTTTTCTCCCCTCTTCGGCATGCAGAAGAAGTTCCTTATCGGAAAGCGCCCCAAGCATCCGGACGCGTTCCTCAAGATACGGCACGGTGTTTTTCGAAGGATCATCGAGCACCTCTTCAAGAAGAATGAAAAGAATTGCGCCCACTTTTTTCCCCGGTGTGATATTCAGGATACGCATGATCTCATCCCCTTTCACCGCGAGCATTTTCGGATGCACGGGATCGTGACGCACTTTTTCTATCATGAAAAGAAGATGGCGCAATTTATAGGGAAATGCCTTCGGCACGCGGGACCCGATACGGTCCGCTTCGCGCACTTTGAGAATATCATCGATGTTCTCGACGCCGACGCGAGCGATGAATCTGCGCACACCCGCCTCGCTCACCTCCCCGACATTGTAATAGAACATATGATACCGAATGAGATGCCGCACGCGATCGACGAGTTCTTTCGAAAATTTGAGGCGGAGTAGCGCCTGCTTTGCGAGCCGCGCGCCAACCATCTCATGGTTATAGAACGTCGCGTCCTCTCCTCCGCCGCGTTTCGTTTCCGGTTTCCCGATGTCGTGAAGAAGAGAGGCAAGCCGCACCTCAAGTGAATATCCTTTCTTCGCCGCGTATTCAAGCGCGCGCACATTGTGCTCGAAGACCGTATATTTATGGTGTTTGTTCTGGGCACACCCGATACCGAAACGCAGTTCCGGAAGAATATATTCGAGAATGCCATATTCCTCGAGCGCGAACACTCCATCCGCGGCGCGGGGCGTCATTACGAGTTTTTGGAATTCATCCCGGATGCGCTCAAGCGCGATCGCGGAAAGTAACTTCGATTTTTCGACGATCGCTTTTTTCGTTCCTTCTTCTATATCGAAACCCAACTGCGCCGCAAGTCGCACCGCGCGCATAAGACGAAGCGCGTCTTCTTCAAAACGATCCTCGGCATTCCCCACCGCGCGCAGTATCTTTTTTTTGAGATCGTTCTCCCCCCCGAACGGATCCACAATGTCCTTTTTCGTTATATGCGGATCGGAAAGATCGATCGCAAGCGCGTTCACCGTAAAGTCACGGCGGGAAAGATCTTCTTCTACGGTCTTTGCGAAGGTCACGTGATCGGGGTGGCGCTTGTCGGAATATTCGCCCTCGATGCGAAATGTTGTCACCTCGATGATTTTCAGGGACGGGATATCGCTTTCGGTTTTTACCCCGACCGTTCCGAAATCATTCTCATAGACGCTCTCCGGAAAAATTTTCTGTATTTCCGCGGGAGTCGCATCGGTCGTGATGTCCCAGTCCTTCGGCTCCTCGTCCATGAATATATCGCGCACGCACCCCCCCACAAGATATGCTTTGTATCCGTGCCCAATAAGCGCCGATCCAACATGTGTCACCTCATCGGGAATACGCGTCTTTTTCATTATTTCTATTGTATGGCAATTTGACGCTCTTTTCTATTCTGCATACGATGAATATGCGTCCTCGTGGTGAAATGGATATCACGACTGGCTTCGAACCAGTTATTGGGGGTTCGAATCCCTCCGAGGGCACGTGTATGTGCCACAGATTCGAACGGCGGAGCGATGTGCGTCGAGCACGATGCACCGCGAGCCGGTGCCCAGACCAAAATGTTTCGACGGAAACATTTTGAGTCGAGGGCGAATCCCTCCGAGGGCACAAATAAGAACATTTTACTATTTTTAAGCAATGTGTTTTAATGTGAATATATCAATGTATATATCCCATGGAAATATTCGCCGTCGTACCGCCATTCTCACGCTTGCGGCCATTTCCGAGTGTTTATAAACTTCACGCACAATTTTATGAACGTTTAAAAATGGCCCCGAAGCGGGTCATTTTTTAAAAGATTTTTAACAACAAAATAACGGAGTATCATCATGAAAACAACGTGGCAAGACTACTACGATACCATGCAAAAGGAGCTCGGAGGCGATGTCGCACAGATATTCGTTGAGAGTCTCATCGCCGCATCGCACGGATCGGAAAAAACAGCAACGCGCTTTTTCTACCACCTCGGAAAATTGTGGGCGCCCGTCATCGTCTCGTGGGCGGAGTGGATAAAAAAACGCGCGGAACACGGATCGATCGCGCTCATACTTCGCGACGCGAAACCGCTTCAGGAAATTCCGTATGCACACGAATGGAAGAGGTTATATTTGAACAGACAAAACTGCGGCATCCCCGATGAACTTTCCGGAGACATTGCCCAGTCGTGTCATCCCCTCCTCAAACGATATCTCGAAGAAAATTCCTGCAAAAGCGATTTTACATTTGTGGATTCCGGATGTTACGGCACGATCGTTCTCGAATTACACCAATTCGACATACGATTCCAGCCGCTTTTCTTTTTCAGTAAAAATCCACACATCCCCGGATTTCTGAACGAACTTGGATTTTCCGAAAAAGAAGGCGAGATTTTGAACGACTCTCTCGAATGCGCGTTTCCGAACGTGTACCGTCGTCCGGAAGAAATACTCATCGACGGAAATGGACGCGTCACGGTTCCGCTTACGAACGCCGATGCGCTTTCCGTGCTCTTCGGCGCGGAAGCACTGCGTGGAATACGCGAGGGATTCGAATCACAGAACTTTCACGATGACGGAAAACGATCGGTGGAACATCTTCTTTCTCTTTCGACGCTCGCACAGAACGGAACGTTCACGGGAATACTCGGCGCTTCGTCTCCCGAGTGGAGCGGAAAGAAACATTTTCTCGAACATTGGCCGAAACATCTGTCGTGGGTATAATTACAAGGTTACTGCATAAGTAACCTTTTTTTATGGACCCGCAACACATATTCAAGAAAAAGAACAATATACTCATCGGCATGATCCATTTGTCGCCGCTTCTATCGCTTCGCGGATTCGAGGGATTGAAAAAAACAACGGAGAACGCGCTTCGGGACCTTTGCGCGCTCGAGGCGGCCGGTTTCGACGGAGCACTCATCGAAAATGAGAACGACAAACCACACACAGAGTTCGCGACACCCGCACAAATCGCGAGCTTTACCACGATCGCACAGGCGGTGCGGAAGAAGGCAACGATACCGATCGGCGTACAAATGATGTTGAACGACTGGAAATCGTCATTTTCGATCGCGAAAGTCGTCGGCGCAAAATTCACGCGGCTCGATGTGTTTGTCGACCATGTCACCTCGCGCTGGGGAGAGATACATCCGAATCCGCGGGAGATCATGAACTATAAAAAAGAAATATTTCCCGAACTTCTTCTTTTGACGGACATTCAGGTAAAGCACAAGACCATGCTGACTCCCCGACCGCTTGCCGCGTCGGCGCGTCTCGCGATCACCCACGGATCGAACGGACTTGTCATCACCGGAGAAGCAACGGGAAAAGAAACACCAATAGCGAAACTGCGTGAGATACGCGCCGCATTTCCGAAAGTTCCGATCTTCGTGGGCGCAGGAATACGAAAAGAAAATATTCTCGAACAACTCTCTGTTGCGAACGGAGCGATCGTCGGCACATCGATAAAAACAAAGAATATGGTGGATGTGAAAAAAGCGAAAACGCTTCGGCAAATGCTTCAAATAAGTAAAAAACATTAAAAACCCGCCATATGCTACGGGTTTTTTATTTGACATTTGATTGAGAAAAAACAAAAATCTTATTGAGCCCCTATAGCTCAATTGGTAGAGCAGTTGCCTCTTAAGCAATTGGTTCTAGGTTCGAGTCCTAGTGGGGGCACCATATGATAAAAAAAGCAGTCATTGCCGCGGCGGGAAAAGGCACCCGGATGCTTCATCTCGCGATCGACAAGCCAAAACACTTGATTAAGGTCAACAATCGGCCTTTTTTGTATTATGTGCTCTCGAATCTTAAAAATGCCGGAATAGAAAAAATGATCCTCGTCGTCGGACACAAGAAAGAATTGATGTATGAATTCGCGAAGGAGTACAAAAACGAATTCGATATGGAACTCATCGATCAGTTCGAAGTTGCGGGCACGGAAAAATACGGCACGGCGATCCCTGTTGCGTGCGCGGGACAAGCAGTAAAAGATGAGGATTTTCTCATGATATTCGGCGACAATCTCTATTCACCGAAAGACATAAGAGATGTCGCACAGGAAGACGAATTCAATTATGTAAGCGGATTCAGACACAACCACCCGGAAAAATACGGCGTCTTCCTCTCGGAAGGAGAATTTTTGAAAGACGTGATAGAAA
>JAJZPU010000050.1 GCA_021811055.1 bacterium | reverse complement strand
AACATCAATGGAAGACAAAAGAATCGAATCGTTTTATGAGCTGGTATCCTCCATCATTAATATGGTCGTTATCGATAAGAAAAAACTGACGCCGGTACGCATGTCCGTCATTGACGGAAGAATAATCACCGGAACTCTTTATAGTCTGCGGGAAAACGAGATTCCTGATATTTCGAAAAAATATCCGATCTTTTCATCCCAAGAAAAAGAGAAAATCATCCGATGCGTCGGCGATCTCATCTACAAAGAAAAGCCCTTTATTACATCAGTGGGCTCTGACGATGAAGTGTGTACGCTCAAATGGAGTATTGCACAGGTGAAGCAGTAATATCACAATCATGAAAATTTTCATCCCCGACACGATTCGGGGGTTTTATTTATTAGTAAAAAATCACCAGGGGGTTCCTGGTGATTGTTGTAATATAGCTGAAAAAATCAAAGATTGTTATTTTCTTAGACTTTAAGGGCTTTTAGAAGTTCGCCGACGATCATGACACGCATTTCAAGTTCCATATCCGTATCGTCACGAAGTTGCTGATCGAGATCTTCCGCGTCTACACTTTTCTCGACTAATAGTGGAACAATCTCACTAACAGGCGTTTCGGCACTACGCAATACTCCGACAGTCTCACCCGCGCTCAATTCATTCGTAAAATCAGTCTCCCATATTGCATCAAGGATTTCCTTCTTTGAAAATCCGATTTCGGAAAGAGCCACGATGATATTCTTCATCTCATCTTCATCGTCCTTTCCGATCTCAGAGTATTCATTTTCCGCATCAAGAATCTCAACGGCGGTTTTTCCGCTTTCTTTGAGAATTGCCGCAGCGGTCTTGAAGTCGATCCCCTCCATATCCCGAATAGACTGATATTCGTCGCTTTCCGTGAGATCCACATTGAGCGTTTTCGCAAGCGCTCCGATCGCGGCAGGCGCACTGCTCCACTTCATCGCCGTAATGACATCGCCGATATCCGACGACGTGTTGTTATATAACGATTCAGCTATCTCGGTCTCCGAACAGCCGAGACTAAAGAACGCGGAAATAAGTTTTTCCCGATCGTTGCCAAGATTATCAAGATCGAACACATCATCCAACGCAGAGAAAATGTCATCCATTTTCTCTTTTGAGGAGACGCCCGATACATGCGGAAAAAGGAGTGCTGGAAATTTCTCAATCTTCATATCATCGAAATAATTACCGAGAAACTGCGCTATTTTCTTTGTGGAATATTTTCCCACTTCCGCCATGATACTTATCAACTGAACCTCTCCGAAATTCAGATCAAGCGCCGCCTTCAACATATCTTCAAATGCAACGCGATCGGATCCGGAAAATTGTGTCCGCGACTCATTGAGCGCTTTGGAAAATGCCGATTTCGCATCAGTGGTTTTCGCAAGTACCGCAAGCCGGTCATAAAATTCCTCGGTCAGACTTTTTTTCTTCGCTGTCGGCGCTATCTGTACCCCAAATCCCTGGGATTGCGCCTGAACTTTTGTCTTACTGCTTTTTCTTCCCAGCGGAATACCTATTCCAAGCCCCGAAAGAAAAATGATGATTGCCGCTAAAATTCCTCCATCCATCTGATACCTCCATATATTTGGTTTATAAATCAGTGTGACTGCTTCTGTAATACTCGCAACATTATAAATTTTATATCAAATATTGTCAATCTCATGGCGTCTACACAATGAAGTAACAAAACACAAGTATGGTATAATTTTTCCATCACTATGACACAACTCAACGAACTCACGGAACGAATACAAACAGTCATGCGGCAGTACAAAGAGGAATATCCCGAAGTGGTGGTTGATCGGGATTACTTCCCTTTCAAAATCACCGAAGAGTGGGGTGAATGTCTTCAGACATACCTCATGCTCACCAATCGCGGAAGACAGAAGGGAAAGAGCAAGGAAGAGATAAAAAAGAAATTCGAGGATGAATTTGCGGATGTGTTCGCGTTCCTTCTCCTTTTTGCCGCCGAAGAACACATCGATCCGGCACGCTGTATCGAAGAAAAATGGTTCTCATATCTGACTGGCGCAAAAAAACACATCGACAACTGACGATGTGTTTTTTAGTTCCTTGTGTTATGCGCCGATAAGCACGTACACGGCGCACCGTACCGCGATCGGATAGACACCACCCGAAACACTCTCGTTCACCTTGTCGAGGGATATGCGGACGTCGGTATCTCCCTGCGAATAAAGATGGTTTCCGTCGATATATGCCACCTTATCCCCTTCCGAATTGAATATCTTCGTATCCTGCACATATCCGAGTTTTTTCCCGGTGGCGGAAAAAATGCGGGTCGCCTCCACCCACCCCACCTTGTGTCCCTCGCGCATAACATCATTTCCTACGATTTTCAGCATATTCATATTTTACACCAAATGAATCATGGTATGCAAAACAGTCCACATTGAGCGATATTTTTGGTATGATGAATGGGTATGGCAACACCACTTTCCCTCGAAGAATTGAAAAAACTTCGAAACCCCATAAAAAACGTTCACAAGGAAACAAGAGAAACCCTCTCCGGATTGCAACGGTTTGCGATATGGATCACGGAACACGTCGGCTCGCTGGGATTCTTTATTGTTCTCCTTATCTGGACCCTCGCATGGCTTGGGTGGAATACGCTCGCGCCCTTTGAACATCGTTTCGATCCGTTTCCCGCATTTGCGCTCTGGCTCTTCATTTCGAACATGATACAACTCATGCTTCTGCCACTCATCATGGTGGGACAAAATCTCCAAAATCGCCATGCGGAAGCGCGAGCGGAAGCCGACTTTGAACTGAGCGTGAAAACCGAGCGTGAAATGGAAACAATTCTTCTCCATCTCGAAAATCAAAACGAGGTGATCATGGAAATACTGAAGCGTCTTGAAGAAAAAAAATAGACATTAAAAACACTCTCAATACGGAGAGTGTTTTTTATTGTAGATAAAACCGGGATGTATGTACATCACGGAAATTTGACCGAAAGGGAGAAAATGTGATAAAACTATACCGGAAACAGTTGTTCTAACAAACACTATTTACAAACAAATACGCGAGAGGTATGTATGAAATTCATCGATTGGCTTAACGAACAAATCAATTCCGTAACTCCGGAAGACATGGAAAAATTTCAACCGAAAGAAACCGAGGAGGTGCGAGGAACGGTTATTCGCGAACTGAATGACGAAGAGAAGAAATTATTCGTTGTCGGCGGGAAACTTTCCGAAGAATTGGAAGTTCTCCAAAATGAACATCAAAAGAAACACAAAGAACCCGGATATGACGGAAGCGAATGTGAAGAATTCCACAGGAAAAAGGATGAGAAAGAAGAAAGAATTCAACTCGTCGCCAGCATCATGTGGAAATCGATCGAAATTGCGGAAAATTCGTTCGGCAATTTCGGCATCAGAGAAGGATGGAAACTCGTTTCCATAAATTAACCGAAAAAATTAATTTTTTAAAACTCCCGACAAGCATCGGGAGTTTTTATTACGCCACATAGTAGCATATTGACTAATGATTTGAAAAATAGTAAAAATAGAGCGGAATCGTTATAAGGAGTTACCCTAAATAACCATATTTACAAACACATAAGCGGAGTATTACTATGACACAAAAAACTGGCTTTACTGGCGTTATTTTTGATCTGAACGATGCCGTTCAGAATGTCACCGAGGAAGAAATTCTCAAAGAAGCTGAAGAACTCAAAGAACCAGCTCAAGGAGAAATTGAAATCGGCGATGTTCCGGACGAAGCAAAACGACTAAACGTTCTCATTTCAAGGACACTTGAAGAAGTGGAACCCTTTGTAAAACAGTTCGAAAAAATTCGCGAAAATCGTCCCGTTCCTATGAATCAGGAAACCCTTGATTCACTAACCCAGCTCGAAAAAAATATTTCGGAAAAAAGGGACACACTGGATCTCTACGATAAAATCAAATGGAGATCTATCCGTTCCTCGATCGAGAATTGCCCCGCCTCTATAGGCATTAGAAAAGGATGGAAAGTTGTTTCTACTCCGGAAAAAAAGAGATCGGGAATTGAAGTCATCGGCATTGGAATAGGAAGCGATGATCTTGAATTTCTTAAATTGATGGGTCAATTTGAAAAACTATAGCAGCACAAAAACAAATTAAAAAACCCGACTTTTACGTCGGGAATTTTTTTATTTCATTTCAGAGCCGAGAATCTTGTCGTCGTATATATCTCCTATCTTTCCCCGAAATTCCACTTTTGTTTTTTTTGTGTCCACATTCGATTCCTTGTCATTGATACAACGTTTGAAAAGTGCCTCCTCATCGGGCAAAAACATTGTCCGTTTTGAATTCACATATCCTTCGGAAAAATCAAACACACTCCCGTCTTTTGCATAAAACGTGAAAATGGAGCGGACGTATCCGAGTTTTCCTCCACTCACATTTTTTACAGTGCCTTCTCCGCACACAAGCTCTCCT
>JAJZPU010000049.1 GCA_021811055.1 bacterium | reverse complement strand
GTCTATTTGTGATGCTTTGTCCGGTATCGGTACGCATTGCCGAAGTACCGGCGCGGAGCGCTCCCTCTTTTGCCTTTGTGCCGAGCCATTTTTTACTTTTATCAACACCTTTATTAAGGAGACTCATTGCTCCCTTTGCGCCGGTCGTCCCCATGCTGTCCGCGACAATAAGCCCTCCGATAAGGAGTCCGATGAGGATTGCCATACGTGCGCCCTGTTGCATCATCGCGGACAAAAATCCGTTTTTAAAAAATTGTGCGGAGGTAACAGCCCCGGTACCCTGCTTCATTTTTCCAACACTCACAAGTGCAAGATAAAAGAAAAACGAAACCGCGGGAGCAAAGAAAACCCACTTCAGGAATTTACTCCACCATTTTGAAAACTGGCTGTCGAGCGACGGAATAACCCAGAAAAGCCAGGCGATGGGAGCGAGTATCATAAGGAACGATAATGCGACGTATCGTATGAGGAGCATGAGTGCGAACGCAAGAAGCACAAAAGACGCCGTGAAGGTGAATATCACGACGAAAAACAAACCGGTGATATTCATGAGTACCGCGGTGCCAAATCCGGAAAGTCCGCCGGCCTCCTCGTCGGGATCAACTGGTTCGGGTTCCGATGGTTCAGTAAAGAGCGCTTGCGGATCGAATGCGCCCGACAATGTTTCGACAAGGTCGAAAATATTGTCTTTTTCCGCGACGGCATTGAAAAAATAACGCGTGATGACGTGTGAGAATCCGATGAATACTCCGGCAAGAGAAAGGCTGAAATTTACCAAAAGCGCAGCACCGATGAGCCGGGGAAGGAGTTTTTTCGCGCCATAATCCTGATAACGAATGATGGTTGCAAGCGCAATAATTATAATAACAAGGACAAATCCAAGGTTCGCGATGTCGCGTGTAATTTCCCACCCGATCGTGACCACCATATTGTTCGGCGAGAGGACCTGGTAGTTGAAATCAAGAAAAAATCCTACAAGATATCCGGAAAGACTGAAGAACATCGCTCCGATATATTGAAGGATGTACAATACCGCGTACGCAATCGCGGCGACCGCAAGAGGACCGAGGAAAAAAAGCGCATCCACGGGAAAAGGAATCGCAAAAAACGTGAAAAAAAGCGTAAGCGCCGTTCCGAATATTTTTTGTATGCGCGATTTCATCGGATGGTTTAGTTGGGAACGTTTCCGCCGTTGTTACACGAATCTCTGTTTGTGGTCGCGATCGTTTTATCCGTTGTTACTTGTGAGAGCTCTGTCTGATATTCGGTGTTCTTTCCACCGATCGTTTCCTGAAGGCTTCTGAACGATTCCGAAAGTGTTTGTGTGGAGACAGAACCCCCGTTAAGATTTCCCAAAAATTGTGTGAGTGATTGTTTTATTTGAGCAATTTCCTGAACTTCCTGCGGTATCCACGAGTTCTTTCTTGTGAGTCCTTCCGCGACTTTCTGATTCGGAGAAAATGTAGAAGGAACGACTCCAAAGAGAACATTCGAACCTATGCACTGGGTAAGTCCACGAGGCGTTTCCGTATTATCAAGTGTTTTTATAAGTTCATTATTTGTTTTCTTTATGGTGTCGAGCGTTGTCGATGCCTGGTTGAGAATTGTGGAAAGCCCTCCCGCCTGTTGCGACAATTGCGCGCGTATCCCCCTTTCGATTCCCGGGGTCATCGTCTCTCCTTTGGTGGCGCTCGTAACTCCTGCGCTGGCATTACTGATATTTTGTTGGTGCTCTTCCTGTGTTTTTGTGGTGAGTTTTACAAGGCCAGTAACGGAATCCTTCGTCAATCGATTAATGGCCGCGTCAAGAATCGCACTCGCATATGTTTCGAGATCCTCCGCGTTCAGGATGTAATCAATGTCGGAACTCACTGCTTTTGACGTTGCGTCCGCAATTGTTTGTGTTGGGGTTATGATTTGTGTGTTTTCACATTGCCATTTTCCACCGATGGCAATTTTATCAGCATGAAGATTGTTTGGAGGATTGTTCGGATCCTGGTGTTCTTTATCGCTTTCTGTGGTATGTATTATCCACGTAGATGGATTTCCTGGTGTTTCAAGCCAATAAATTCCACTTGATGTCATAAGGGCCCAACGAGTACATATTTTTTGTGGCTGAAACCCTCCGGCGCTTGCGGTTTCCGCCTGTGTTGCTCTTTCTTTCGCTTCGCTGTCCTCAAGCATTTTTTCCATCGCGAGGAGATAGACTCCGTGGCGATTATTCTGCGGACTGATCGCCTCCTGAATACCGATCCATCCGCCGTTTTTGAAACTTTCCTTAAATGCTTCAATATTTCCGACGACCTTGCTTAGCGTACACGAAGAACGTTCATAAAATCGCGCGGGTTTTGTGAGGTTTATCCGTATCTTTGCTTTTACGGGTCCGTCACAAAACTCACCAAGACCGATTTCTCTTATTGTTTCCCCAAGTCCGGCATCAACCGCCTCATTAAACATATCTCCGAAATTTGTAGTAAAGCGAGGCGTTTCTCCGTTTTGTATCCAATTAACAGTCTGGTCGACTATCTGATCGAGGAGTTGTTTTTTAAGTATTTCGCGGGCGATCCTGATCGCTATTTCTTTCACGGCGGTAAGACATAGTTCAAGTGTGGAAAGTTTTATCTGTCCCTGTGTTTTCGAGTCGTCGGTAGGGACCTTATCATTCAATACCCCGAGTCCAAGCTGGTCCTTCACCCAATTTGTCGCATCGCTTAATGCTTCCGCTATCTCGTCACCAAGTATTGTTTTTACAAGCCCTCCGACACACGCCTCCGCAAGATCGGCAACGAGCCCCTGCGCCACTACTTTTTTCGGGGGAACAAGTAGAAATGCGTTTGTCGCGAGAAACATAAAAATGAAAAACGCAACAACACTCCTTTTCATTATTTCTTTGTTTTTCATATTACAAAACCGCAGCCGCTTTGGTGCGTATCATTTGTGCGACTTCTTTTTCTTCCGCCGAAAGTTTGTCGATTATGTTCGCGGCAGCCATCGCTTTTATGGGGTCGCTGTGTATATCAAGCATACTTCGTAACACAACAATCTTTTTCTGCTGTAAATTAATGAGCGATATATGTACTTCTTTCCATGATGGAGGTACGGAAATTGAGAGAAGATCCGAAACAAGAACGGAAAGCGCGTCGATCTGTTTCGTTATCGGGTCTGAATTGTTTTTTTCGAGCCAGAGGTATGCGACCTCTCCAAGGCTGTTGTTTGTTTTTTTCGACATACGCTCATTCGCGGATATTATTCCTTGAATATATGCGAGTATCGCCGCGGAAGAATTGTCCGAACCGTTTTTTATCTCATTCGCGGTTATTCCTTTTATAGCAACCCCCCCCTCTATTTCTTCCTGGATTATCTTTTCAAGCGATTCCTGTGATGGGATCGTAACCTTTCTTTCTCCGCTCGTCTCGATGGGTCCTTCCGGATTTTTTTTGAGTATTTCCGCCGCGTATTTATTCAAAAAAACATCGGTAAGGTTGTTCGGATCGAACGTACCGTCCGTGGCGAGTGCCGCCACGTTCTCTTTTTTGAAATTAAGAGCGCCGTCTTGGTTCTTTTTAAAATTAATATCGAAGAAAACCCCCCCATTTCCGTCTTTTGAAAAAATGATGAAATATGCCCCAAGAAGTCCGGCGCCAATAATAAGCGCAGCGATGATTTTTTTTCTTTTTGATAACGACATCATGAAGATAGTGTTAGTAAACGGCGGCACCACAAAGAATTTCCGCTTTTTACATGCGCATTACTCATTTTATTATACAACATAATGCGCCCCACGATAATATAGAATTCAAAAACGGGGATTAAAGAGAGGGAGTGCCACTTGTTCCCATCTTATATATGAGATTTCCCACAGGACACGCTCCACCAACGAATTCGCAGATTGTGTCGATAATGTCGCTTACCGCGGGAATGTCGCACAGCGCTCCCGTGATGGATCCGATGCCGGGAATGTCGGAAAGATTTTCGCAGACACTGCAGACATTTATCGATTTTCCGAGCACCCACGTTCCGGGCGCCTGATACGCATATTTTTGATAGATAGTGGTGAGTCCTGGTATGGTCATGCCGTCTATACGGAGTATTCCGAACGTGCCCCCGTTTGGTGGCGCGACAACAAGCTCCTCAACGGTGGGACACACGGATCCGAGTGTCGCAACGCACACGGCAGTGGTGAACGGCGCACATCCGGGTGCGGTGGGGCTCCACACCGTCACTTTTCCGCCAAAGGGAGAGAAAATACCAATCGCCTGTGTTTCCTGGGGAAGTATAAGAACACATCCGAAAACAAGCACATAAAAGATTTTTTTGGAGAGATTTTTCATCGTCTGGTGTAATTATATATCATTTTATTTTTTCTGTAATCCTTATTATGTCCCCTATGGTAAGGTTTTGTGGCCGCAGAGTGGGAGAAATATTAAGTTCTTTTAAACAAGATTCGATATTTTTTCTTGGAATTCTTGTAGAGAGATTGTTTATTATCGTCTTTCTCGGATGGATAAAAAGCGTCTTTACTGTTTCGTAATAATATTCCGGAAT
>JAJZPU010000048.1 GCA_021811055.1 bacterium | reverse complement strand
TCGATTCCGGAAACGCTTCCCGATGAAGTGGTGACGTCGAACGATCTTATGCCGCTCGACACGGCGCTTCGCACCATACACCTTCCCCCATCGATCGATGCGGGACTTGAAGCGAAAAAAAGATTCGCGTTCGAAGATCTCTTTCTCCTGCAACTTTTTCTTCTTGGTGAGCGAATGCGTACGAAAAAACAGAAAGCGCATGCGCTCGAGATAGAGATTCCTATGATAAAGGCGTTCGTGGACACGCTTCCGTTCGAACTCACGCCATCGCAGAAACAATCGCTCTGGGAAACGGTGAAAGATATGGGGAACCCCCACCCCATGAACCGCCTCCTTCAAGGAGACGTGGGGTCGGGAAAAACAATCGTTGCGGCACTTGCCGCCGTATTCGCCGCGCACAAAGGATACCAAACGGCATTCATGGCACCCACGGAAATTCTCGCGCGACAACATTACGAAACAATGAAAAAGTTCTTTCCCGATCATGAGGAAGGAATCGCGCTTTTGACCGGAAGCGAATCGAAGGTTTCCTACGGACACGGGCTCGAAACAAAAATGAAAAAGGCGGCGCTCGTACGGGAAATAGAGCGTAAACGCGTAAAAATAGTCATCGGCACGCACGCGCTTCTTTCCCGCGCGGACGCGCGTGGCGCGATCGATGTCGCATTCCCGTCGCTTGCCCTCGTTATAATCGACGAACAGCATCGTTTCGGCGTACGACAGCGGGCAAAACTCGTGACTACAAAAGAAAAATACGCGCCGCACCTCCTATCAATGTCCGCAACCCCGATCCCCCGGACACTCTCTCTCGCGCTCTGGAGCGACCTCGATCTTTCACTTATCACCGAACTCCCAAAAAATCGAAAACCGATACTGACAAAAGTGATACCGCCAGACGACCGGGAAAAAGCATATACATTTATCCGAAGTGAAATAAAGAAAGGACGTCAGGCATTCGTGGTGTGTCCGAGAATAGAACCGGCAACGCAAGATGATGCGCTCACCGCGAAAGAATTGCAAGAGCTCGCGGTGAAATCCGTGAAAGAAGAACACGAGAAGCTCTCCAAAAAAATATTCCCCGACCTTCGTGTCGCGATGATTCATGGAAAGCTTTCCGCCGCGGAAAAGGAACGCGTGATGCGCGAATTTTCGGAAAACAAGATACATATACTCATATCAACCGCGGTCATCGAGGTTGGCGTCGATATTCCGAACGCGACCATCATGATGATCGAGGGCGCGGAACGATTCGGACTCGCGCAACTGTATCAATTCAAAGGACGTGTCGGACGCGGAAGCAATCAATCATACTGCATGCTTTTTTCCGACTCGTCATCGGGAGACACGAAAAAAAGACTTCTTTCGATCGTCGAAGCGAAAAACGGATTCGAGCTTGCGGAAAAAGATCTCGCGCTCCGGGGTCCAGGACAATTTCTCGGAAACGAACAGACGGGAATCCCCGATCTCGCAATGAATGCGCTCCAACACCCACTTCTCATGAAACAGGCGCGGAAAGTTGCCGAACAGATAATCCAAAGTGACATGGAGCTCGCGGCACATCCGAAACTGAAAGAGCGAATGCGTGTGTTTGCCGAAAGGATACATCGGGAATGACAAAACGCTTGCCGATTCGAAAACCTACGATACACTAAAGACTGTGCGGGCTGTAAGCAAAAAGCTTTCATCCCAAGCATTCGGAAAATATATTAAAAAAGTTTTTAATATATTCTCCTCATTACGGGCTGTCGTATACCGGTAGTACGCATGCTTTGGGAGCATGTAGACCGGGTTCAATTCCCGGCAGCCCGACAAAAGAAACCCCGCCGGTCCATAGACTGGCGGGGTTTTGTAAGGAGTTGCAGAAACGCACCTGCGTGCGTTTCGTCGGGAATTGAAGCGCGGAGCCATATGCATTCAGGAGAACGCATGGCGAGCGGCGGTCTGCGAGTTTGTTTCGCGACGGCGAAACAAAACATGTAGGCAATTCCCGGCAGCCCGACAAAATAAAAACGGTCCATGGGGACCGTTTAAGTTTTATGTGTATATTTCTGCTTTTTTTTCAAGCGACATAAGAATGTCCAAAGCGACATTCTCTATCATGATATCTTCCTTAAGGTGTGTTGTATCAAATAAGCGAAGCTGTGGATATTCCGGAGAAAGATCCGAATAGGCTTTTCTGTAGCGACCGACCAACTTTTCTATCGATTGCGGATTCGTGGTCTCTCCCAATTTGTCGGTTAACGCAACGCGCAATTCACGCTCCATCGCAATTTTAGGATCACAGACCATAAAATATGCCGCATCGATATTCTGCATCCAAAACTTCGAAAGAAAAAATGACTGAATGATCTTTTCTTCCTCTTCGGAAAGTTTTTCCTTATCCCTCCAGTACATCATCCACGTGTATGCGTCAAACATACACCGGTCGAATATCACTACGTCATATAAATTCCCATGGCTGAGGTCGATAAGCATCTGAAGCGCGTACAGTCCCGTACGAATATTGTAGAGCGGCGTCGTACGTTCGATATGCCGTATGACTTCAGCACCTTCCTGGGGACGCAACACGCGAAAATCATATCGTCTCAAGAATTTATCGAGCTCGGTAATGGTCGTCGTCTTCCCTGCGGAAGGAGACCCCGTGATTTCGATAAAGAATGGGCGGGGAAGATAGCCATTATAGCGTTTCGAGATTTTCAAATACGAGCGTATCTTCTCTATCTTTTCCTCGAATTCTTTCTGATGCGGTCGTCCTATATCTGTCATAAAAACATCTCCTGATTGTTTTTTAAATTCTGGGCTCATGATACTATGGAGAAAAACAAACCTCAATGGGAAACAGCAAAATTGTCATCGGCTTTGATATCGACGGAACGCTCGTCGATCACGCAGATGCGAAAATCGCGTTCGCGGCATTACACGGCATCACACTTCTGCCGGAAGAAACACCATCAGACATCATGAAAAGCCGCTTCCCAAAAGAGCTTGTGCGAGACATGCAACGTTATATTTACGAAAGCGTCGAAGGGGGTACAAAGCAACCGCTCATGCCGGGCGCCAAGGAGGCACTCACAACACTCAGGGAAAGGGAAATTCCTTTTTTTTTCATCTCTCGCCGACGGGGCGACGAATCGAAAAAAAACGCGCTTACCATCCTCGAACGAAACGGCATCCTCGACCGATATATTGGTAAAGAAAAAATAATATTTCTTCCCACCATAGAAGAAAAGGCAGCCGCGGCGCACGAACGCGGAATAACACACTTCCTCGACGACGAAGTGAAAGCGCTTGAAGCGATGACCCTCGTGTCGCATCGTATATTTTTCGATCAATTCGATATATTCGGAAATATTTTTCCCTTTCCCCGCATCACAAAGCAGGTCGACGGGATTATTGATTATTTCCTGTAATATTCGCGGATAGACCGCGGAAGACCATTCTTTGCGAGAGAACGGTTTTTTAGTTCTTTCTTTCCGGTCATCTCCTTATATTCTCCGACAATCGCAGGCATCCGAAACGCGCGCGCGTCTTTAGTATTTTCAAATTCGCATTCAAGCGTAATAAGTGGAACAAGCGTTCCGCGGTACACATCCACCTCAAGCGTGTGTTTTTTGAACGGGATAAAATACCTTGTCTTCAAGACGATGCCGCGCGTATCGTTTTTTTTAAGAATATTAAAAGCCCATTGCGGTATTTGTTTTTCCCATTCCTGCCGCACCAATCCGCTTCCCTTTTTCACGGTGATAAAACGATCCCCGCCCATCTTCCGTATGCGAAATCCGTCAAAATATCGTTGCTCCACAAGAAGACGGGTGCGCGCCATTCTTCTGAATTGCCGCGCAAACGATCGAAGAACAAACTTACGCTCTATTTCCATACAAACTATAATACCGGGATTCGGCGTGTCGACGGATGAAGATGCACAAGAAGTTCGTAGGGAATGGTCTCGCATATGCGCGCGGAGGAAAGTATGGAATTTTCATCCTCTTCGTGATGTGAAAATATAACCACCTCATCGCCAGGATGCGCATCCGGGATCGCGCTCACGTCAACCACGCTCAGATTCATACTTATTCTCCCCACATAGGGACACTGCCGCCTCCGTATGGAAACCCCTCCCTTTCCAAAAAGACGCAGATCGACGCCGTCGTTATATCCGGCGGGCAATACTCCGATCTTCATGTCGCGCTCGGCGACGAAAGAGAAATCATATCCGACGCGATCACCCTTCTTCACCGACTTTACCTGCACGAGTGTTGTCGAGAAACGGAGTACGGGAAAAACACTTCCTTTTTTTTCGGATATTCCATAGAGCGCGAGTCCCGCGCGCCCAAGATTTCCAAGCTTGTTTTTATATTTTTCGGAAATAAGAATTGCCGATGATGCCGCGATGTGCGTCCACTCCGGCTCGATTCCCCACGCATTCAATGTTTCCTTTGCCACGGAAAAGTTATCTATCTGGCGACGGGTGAATGGATGGTCGGGATCGCCGCCATACGCGAGATGCGACATTAAACCCTCAATGCGCGCCCGTGGCATATCACGAAGGAAATTTTCGAACAACGCAACGGGAATTCCCTCTCTGTTCATTCCCGTGTCAACAAACAAATGGATGCCCGCATGCGGCTGATAGCGCACAATGGCGCGAAGCGTTTCAATGTCGTAGACCGCATA
>JAJZPU010000047.1 GCA_021811055.1 bacterium | reverse complement strand
GCCTTGCCCAAAGGAACCCCCTGAGACTCTGGCATCGACAATGCATGTGCGCCAAAGATTCCCATGGACACACGGGGACGTGTCCGAATGAGTTCGAGACCTCCTACGCACCCGAGAGACCCGAGACTGTCTACTGCGAAGGATGCTATCAAAAGGAGGTGGTGTAATTTTTCGCGGTTGAATGTATGATGTTCTGTGATATCATTCGATATGGTCGTTTCTATTTATAAAATATGTTTACTTATTTAAAACTAATCACTTCGGTCGTGCTTTTACCACTTTCGTTCGTTTTGGGTTTGATCAACGAGGATTGGGGTTAAAGACGGGAAACGAAGTTCAAAAGACATATACCCGCCGGCGTACCAGGGCGGGATTTTGGTGTTAGACCTCTGCCTATGGAGGATATATAATCAAGGCATAGTGGTATTTCGATATGAATCTTGAGCCAGACAAGGATGTTGTATATTTTGGGAGAACGGATTTCCGGAATTCAAACCGGCTTTTTGGCGTAAAAAGGACCGACCGGCGGCAACACATGTATGTCGTAGGAAAGACGGGTACCGGTAAAACAACACTCCTTCACAATATGATGGTGCAGGATATTCTGAATGGGGAGGGAGTGTGCGTCATTGATCCGCACGGAGAATTTGTGGAGACACTGCTCCAAAAGATTCCGGAGAGCCGCATTAACGATGTGGTATATTTCAATCCCGCGGATACCGATTATCACATCGGGTTCAACGTGCTTGAGCTTCCCGATCCGAAATATAAGCACCTTGTTGCGTCGGGACTCATGGGAATATTCACCAAAATCTGGTCCAATGTGTGGTCGGCAAGAATGGAATACATTTTAAACAACACCATTCTCGCGCTTCTTGATACGCCGGGGTCGTCGCTTCTCGGAGTGACGCGTCTTCTTGTCGACAAGGAATATAGAGAAACCATTATCGGGAATGTGAAAGATCCGGTAGTGAAGGCGTTTTGGGTGCATGAATATGAGGAATGGCGGGATCAATTCAGAAATGAGGCAATCGCTCCTATTCAGAATAAGGTGGGTCAGTTCCTTTCGACGGCGATCGTCCGCAACATTGTCGGACAATCGAAGAGTACCATCGACGTATTCGACATCATGAACAACGCAAAGATATTTCTCGTGAATCTTTCAAAGGGAAGGATCGGAGAGGATAACTCGGCGCTTCTTGGATCTATGCTTATTACAAAGATGCAGCTTGCGGCAATGGAACGCGTCCGTATTCCCGAGGAGGAGCGTATCGATTTTTTTCTTTACGTCGACGAGTTCCAGAATTTTGCAACCGATTCATTCGCGAATATTCTTTCGGAAGCACGAAAATATCGCCTCGATCTTATTCTTGCGCATCAGTATATCGGACAACTGGTGACTGATGTTTCGACGAAGGTGCGTGATGCAGTATTCGGAAACGTAGGTACTATGGTGATGTTCCGTGTGGGCGCGTCGGACGCCGAATTTTTAGAAAAGGAATTCGGACCCGAGTTTATTATTGACGATATGGTGAATCTTCCGAACCGGCATATTTATCTGAAGCTTATGGTGGACGGTGTCGCTTCCCGTCCGTTTTCCGCCTCGACACTTCCGCCCTTCAAGGGGTCTCATGGCGCGGCGGATCCGAATATCATCGTTGAGACCTCGAGAAAGAAATATGCACGTCCCCGATGGCAAGTGGAACAGGAAATATACAAATGGAGCGGTATGGGAGGTGAGGCCGCGGAGGGTCATATCGTCCAGTGTTCCATGTGCGGCAACGAGACGAATGTGCCGTTCGAACCCGAGGAGGGGAGACCCGTGTATTGCCAGGACTGTCTGAAGAAAATAAAGTCCGGCGAGGCGCGTCCGGTTCGTCTTCCGAATTATCAGAGAAAGAAAAAGGAAACGTATAAGGATCTTGCCGCGCTTGGTATAGAATTTGCGGAAGAACACGAAGACAGGCGACACGAGGAACGGGAACATAGGCCACGCATGCGGGAAGAACGACAGGCGGCTCCGCAGATTTTTGAGCAAAAGATTCAAACAAAAGAAGTGCCGCAGAGAGAGGAAAAGAAAAAAGAAGAGGGCCCCCTACTCAAATTATCCGATCTTGCGCAACAAGAAACGAAAGATAAACATCCGCATGGTTCTCCCGGAGGAAACGTGGAGGATCTCCAGTCCGCGCTTCAGGACGCACTCAAAAATCTCGGAAACGAAAAATAAGCCGCCCCACGAATGTGAGGCGGATTTTATTGCGGCCGACTTATTTTGCCTTATCGACGCGTTCGACGTATTCCCCGGTCTGCGTGTTTAATCTGATGATATCATCCTGATTGATAAAAAGGGGAACATTCACTTTTGCACCCGTCTCGAGCGTTACGAGTTTTGTGCCTCCCTGTGCGGTGTTTCCTTTTATCGCGGGCGGTGCTTCGGTAACTTTAAACTCCATTTTCACCGGAAGTTCGATATCGAGAACCTTATCTCCGAATTTGAACGCCTTTATTTCGGTATTTGGTTTCAAAAATTGCCCCACCGTTCCCAATACGTCATCGGCGAGCGCGAATCGGTTTTTTTGATTTCCAACCTCATGGAACCAATATCCGTCCTTGTTGTGAAAAATAAAACTCGCCGAGAGCGTTTCGATTTCGATCTCGTAAAAATCCTCGTTTTGATGGGCGGTATAATCCTGACTTTTTCCCGTGATGAGATTCTTTATCTTCAGTTGCACCACCGGTTTTCTCTGTTGCATGCGGATAAACGCATATTCCATCACTTTGTATGGGCTTGGATCGTCGTTTTTTGTGAAAACAGTGCCGACCTTCAGTTCGTTGTATTCGAGCTTTGACATAAAATAGATATAAAATATTTGGCAGTACACAGTCAGTATAAAATGTCCGGATTTTCCGGATACTTAATACTATATATACTCCCTATTCGACGAGAGTATTGTATTGTAAATATATTAATTTTTCAACATAATTGCGGCACATGGATACAAAGAAGAAAAAGAGGGTGTTTGTGGGAATGTCCGGCGGCGTCGACTCGTCCGTCGCGGCGTTGTTATTGAAGAAAGAGGGATATGACGTGACCGGAGTTTTTATCAACGGGTTTAATGTCGACGGGTGTTCCGAAAAGGACGCGGAAGATGCGCGGCGCACCGCGGATCACATCGGAATCCCATTTTATGTACTTGATGCGCGCGAAGACTATTTTGATCACGTGGTGCAGTATATGATCGAGGGATATAAGAATGGGATCACGCCGAATCCGGATGTGATGTGCAATAAGGAGATAAAATTCGGCGTTTTTCTTGATAAGGCGCTCAAACTTGGTGCGGATTATATTGCAACGGGGCATTATATTCGTTTATTGTCGCCCGATGTTTTCGCTCAGAGTGTCTCCGGGGCGACGCCCAAGTCCTACTCTTCGCAAAAACATCCGACGACAGATTCCGATATGGTATCAGTTTCAGATTATCGATTGTCGACCGCAAAAGATAAAAACAAGGATCAGTCGTATTTTCTTTGGACACTGACGCAGGAGCAGTTGAAACATTGTTTATTCCCAATCGGGAAATATACAAAGCCGGAAATACGGAAAATCGCGGAAAATGCCGGTTTACCAACCGCGGAGAAAAAAGATTCACAGGGAGTCTGTTTTTTGGGAAAAGTGAAACTTCCCGATTTTTTGAAAGAGTATATCGAACCGAAAAAAGGCGATGTGCTTGATACCGACGGGAATAAGATTGGAGAACACGAGGGGATACAATTCTACACGATCGGACAGAGGCACCTCAATATTCACAATAATCAAAGCTCTCCCAATATTAAAAAACAGAAAACAAATCAAAGGCCATATTATGTCGTGAATAAGGACATAAGGACAAATAGACTTGTCGTGGCGGATGGGGATGATAATCCCGCGCTTTTTAAGCATGAGGTGATGCTTACCGGCGTTCATTTCATTGGTTCCGATTTATCAGAAATTAAAAATTTAACCCGCCTGCCGGACGGGCAGAAATTAAAAATTTTATGTAGGGTCCGTTATCGCCAGCCGCTTGTGAATGCGGCACTCTTTGGAATGAAAGACGGAAGTTATAAAATTGAGTTTGCGGAACCCGTGAAATTCATCGCGCCCGGACAATCCGCCGTGTTTTATTCCGAGAATGCGGACGAAAATGGAAATCATGAGATGCTGGGCGGAGGGGTGATTTTAGAATAGTATTAAGTATATAAGTAGTGAATATTGAGTATGGCAGAAAGAGAAAAAAAACAGTGTGAAAACTGCAAATCCGATTTTTCGATAGAACCCGAAGATTTTGATTTCTACAAGAAAATGGGGGTGCTGGCACCAAAATTATGTCCCGATTGCCGGCTTATTCGAAGAATGCTGTGGCGAAACGAGCGGTCTCTATATTCGCGGAAATGCGATCTCTGCGGAACATCTATTGTAAGCCAATATTCTCCCACGCTTCCATTTCGTGTGTATTGTCTCGAATGTTATCGCTCCGATAAGTGGGATCCGGAACAATACAAAATGGAGTATGATCCTTCGAGGCCATTTTTCGACCAATTTGAAGACCTTATGAAGATTGTTCCCAAGGCGTCTATATATTCCGATAATCTCGGTGTAAATACCGTGTATGTGAACTATGCGGGATATAACAAGAATTGCTATCTTATCTTTAACAGTGGACACAACGAGGAGTCGCTTTATTCACGAGGACTCGCCGAATCCCGGGAAATAATAGACGGA
>JAJZPU010000046.1 GCA_021811055.1 bacterium | reverse complement strand
AACAAAGCTTTAATCACACTAGGCATGTCTTGATCCTCTGGGTAATCCAAATCTCCAGTGTTTATTGCAATAATAAATGATGAATTATTTTTAAACCAATCTTTATTTTTCCACTTTTTATACTGATTTAACGTCTTGTCTTTTATTGCCTGTGTAATTCTTAAAATTATTTGATCGACAGGCACATCTTGAGCGCTTACTTCTTCTGGTGTTTTTGCGAGAAACATTTTCGGTACTGAATCTGGATTATTTAAACTACCTTTTGTTGGTGCGACACACTCTACATAAATTTTGTCATTCACAATAAAATCAGGACCTTCATTTTGAGACTTTATTAATAATCCTTTTTCCAAAAATACATTCCCAATATATATTTCCCACGTCCTTTGATGAAAACTAATTCTAATTTGACTCAAAAAATGTCTATCGGCATATGTCCTAAAATTTTTCCATAACTTTTCAAATTTATCTTTTCGTTCTTTTATACAAGCACTTGTTAAAAAATATGGATCATATTTTGGATATTTTGCTTTTATTTTTTTCAATTCATCATCCGTAGACACAAAAGGAATTTTAGTAGTAAAAAGAGAATCTTTCATTACTTTTTATTTTATCACTTAAAAATAAAGAAATTAAATAAAATAGTAGAATCGGCCTCGCCTCTCGTCGTGCCGTCGCACTTTCTCGGGCTGGCCACCGTCTCGCGTGCACATCTGCTGACGTGCACCGGCTCCGACGTTCGATTCCTGCCCGCGAGACGAGCAGTCGTCTCGCTTCTAGGTCCACCAACCGCAACGAAAAATCCCACCAGAATGGTGGAATTTTTCTTTGTGTGGACCTAGGCAGAATCGAACTGCCGTTTCGACAATGCGAATGTCGCGTCGTACCACTTGACCATAGGCCCATTTTTTCTTTCTCTATTCTAAACAACCCTCAAGATTTTTGCCACCTTATCCGATTTTCGTATAAGCACTTCATTCCCCTCTTCGAGCGCGATCCGTTCTTCGCGGTTATCAACATACACAATCGCGGGACCGCGCGCAACAACAATGCGCACCACCGAATTTTCCTTCACGACCACGTGGTCCGACTGCTCGGTGCTGTTGTTGAATGCGATTCCAATGCCGAGCTCGAAATAACTGTCGGTGATGGAACGATAATAGCCGGTCGAACCGAACGGTGTCGCAACGACCACACCATCGCCGATGATCTTGTGTCCGATATTCTTCTCGTTTATGAAAAGTTCGTAGCGGATAGCATGCCGCGGATCGGCGTTATGCACAGTGATGTCGTTCATTCCGACGATCGTGTTTCCCTTGGCTCTGACTTCAAGCTTCCAATATTCTTCCGTCGTATACTTCCCTTCCGTGATGGATTTCACCACATCCTCGTTCGGCAACGCGTGACACAACTTGCATATCATGCTTCCGCGAAGCGGCAATTTCGGAATTCCTGGAAATGCCTGTTCGGCGCGCATGAGCGTCCCGTCGCCGCCGTAACTCACCACGATGTCGGGATTCTCCGTCACGAGCTCGAACCCGTGTTCCTTGAGAAGCGTTTCGATGTCGCCCGCTTTTGCTCCGTTAAATACCAACGCTTTCATATGTATCGATAATATCGCTGTTCCCGTTCTTTTTGCGCAGAAGCGTATTCTCCACAAGTTCATGGAGAAAATCCGCGTAGGTGATGCCACTCGATTTTGCGGCATCCTCAAATCCCGACTCGGGCGAGACGACGGGATTCGTGTTTATCTCGAGCACGTAGATGCGCCGGTTCTCACTCACGCGAATATCGAGACGCACGTAATCCCTGCACCCGATCGCCTGAAATGCCTGGAGCGCCTTTTTCTCGATGCGATTCTTGAGCGCCGCGTCGATCTCCGCGGGAAATTTCGTATCAAGCGGTTTTTCTGCGTCCCACTTCGTCTTATATGAAATTATCTTTGGTTCGTTTTTCGGCACGCTGTAAAAATTAATCTCCCCGATGCCGAGCACGCGGGGCGGATTTCCGACGACCGCGATCGTGAATTCCTTGCCATCGATAAATTCTTCGACAACCGCCGGCTGGTTGTATTCTTTATGTATCACCTCGACGAGCTTCTCCACGTCCGCCTGCGTTTCCACGACGGAATCTTTCGTGATGCCCGCGCTTCCGTCCTCGCGCACCGGCTTCACGATATACGGAGGCGTAAGATCGTCGACGTTCGGCTTCTCTCCGACTGGCACGACGATTGAGGGTGGTGTGGGAACCCCCGACGATTCGAATATCTGCTTGCACTTCATTTTGTTGAGCGCGAGTCCAAGCGCGAGCGGCGGATTTCCCGTATACGGAATGCGCAAAAGCTCGAGAAGTCCCGCGACATACATTTCCGTCTGACTCTTTTCATAGAGCGATTCACAGAGATTGAACACGAAGTCGGGCTTCACCTCCTGAATACGCTCGATTGTCCGCGCATTTATCTTTGTGATACCGAGAACGCGGACCGTGATACCGAAATCCTCGAGATATTTTTTTATTATCTTTACCTCGCTCCGATCCTCCGCGAGCGAATCGAAACTCGTGTCGTTTGATGTCGATGAAGTGGAACCGGAACTTCCCCAGCGATTGTACAAGATGAGACACGTCTTCCCTTCGAGTTTCATAAAATAATTTTCTGTTGTTTTCATTCTACTCCCGAATGAAAATCACTTTCAATAGACGTATATAAAAAACGCAGACTTCTTTCGAAGTCTGCCTGGTTTAGAATGTGAATAAATATAACTGTGATTCATCAATGGTTCCCGAGCGGCGTCCATATCCATTCTTAATTTAGCTTTTCAGAGAACCGTTTATAAATATAGCACATTACTCTTTCGACGCAAGACCGAGTTTCCGAAACAGGAATATCGGTTCAAACGCCTTATTTTCCACCACCCAACGGTAGACAAGTGGACTCACGAGAAGCGAAAAAACAATGTTTCCCGAGAGATGATATAACGTGAAGGGAATTTGTCCGAAGAGGGCATCCACAAATGGCTGTTCCCAGAATAACGGACCGATCGAAAGACCCGTCACCGCATCGTAGGCGATCGTACTTAAAATCCCGTAGATAAGGAAATTTTTCCTCGTTGCGGGTCGATTTTTGAAAAATGCGGCCGCGCCAACGCCGAGAAACCCGAACGCCACCGCGGTCACCCACGTCCACATGCCGATGCCGCTTGTCACCGCGTCAAAAAGCACGATGCTCAAAAATCCGAAAAGAAACCCGAAAACCCATCCGAACCTTTTGGCGAACGGCATCTGCGTCGCGGTGAGTGGTTCGATGTTCGGCACACGGAACGGAATAAGGCGGATGCCGAAAACAACGATCATCCCGACGATACATTTTATCCACCCCGTTAGAAATGTATTCACATTTTCTTTTTTATTTTTGTTATTCATGAATTATATATTATTTGTGATTTCTAACGGGGTCCAGCTGTTCTTAAAATTATTTTTCATTGATTCATAATACCCTATCCGGAAAATCGGAGAAAATGCCGTCGACGCCGATCGATTTCATTTTTTCGATATCTTCCTTTTCATTCACCGTCCAGGCAAACACCTTGAATCCCTTTTTATGTATCTCGCGCACCACATCGAGATCGAGCGAGAGAAAGTTGATATTCAGCGAATACGCGCGGATTTTTTCGGCGAATTCGAACACCTCGTTCGACGTCCAGTTCGAAAGCACCGAGAGCAGTGCCGCGGCATCAAGCGCGCGATACGCCTCAAGTTCGGTTTTCAAAAATGACGAGATAAAAATGTCCTCGTTCTTCCATCCTTCCACATCGAGGTAGTGGCGGACGATCTCGTGTGTCGGCGCCGCGCACCCATCTTCTTTCAGTTCGATATCGAGTTTTGCGCGCTTATTCACGAATTCGAATGTTTCCTGAAGCGTCGGAATGCGCCCTTCGTCCCTTGTTTTAAGTTCCTTGAGCACGTGCAGATTCTTTTCCGAAACATTTCCGAATCCGTCGGTCGTGCGGTCCACGCGATTGTCGTGGATGACGACCACCTCTCCCGTCGCGCACACATGCACATCGATGCCAAGCACATCTACACCGATCTCGAGCGCTCTTTCAAACGCGCGGATTGTGTCTTCCGGCTCATATCCCGACGCACCACGGTGCCCAATATTCAATATCATGGATTAATAATCGCATTATATGGAAAATGACTCAACTAAAACAAAAAACATTCTTTAAGAATGTTTTTTGTTATTTTTTTGTCGGGGTGCAGGGATCCGCCAACCGGCGGATAACCCTGTCTACACCTCCTCCGGAGCCACGACAGTCCCCCGGACTGTCGGTAATGTTCTTTTGTCGGGGTGCAGGGAATTGAACCCTGTCTACACGCACCCGAAGCGTGCGTACTACCGTCATACTCCACCCCGATCGCTCTCGTCCATTCACTGTATCAAGAGTATTCAATAAATAGCAAGATTATATCCTCCCTGTTGTTCCAAATGCTCCGCGGGACTCCTTCTTCATGCTCGAAACCTCTTCCCATTCGACATCTTCCCTTTTCTGTATCACTCCCTGCGCGATCCGTTCACCGCGTTCGACAACGACCGGATCTTCCGTGAAGTTATAATATACAGCATTGATCTCGTCCTCGTCTCCGTGAAAATCGACATCCATAACCCCGACGCCGTTTGCGAGCATGAGCCCGCGCTTATGCGTTCCGCTCCGCGCAAAAAGATACAACACATATCCCTCGGGCACCTTAATGACCACGTTCAATGGCACATACCCTATCTTTCCCGGAGTGATCGTGATTTTATCCCGCGAACAAAGATCGAAGGCAACCGCGCCTTTTGTTTTCCGTTCCGGAAGCGGCAACGTCGCGTCAATTCGTTTTATCTTTATTTTCATTTGTTTTTTTCTCGCTATAGAGCTCTTTCGATTTGTGACTGATGACGAACACCGAAACCACCGCGATATACGCCGCGGACACGTCGGAAGGGACGGAATACGGTTCACCGTATATCACGGAAAAAATGAACATCCCCGCGATGAGCATCGTAAACAACACCACAAAGACCTCCCCCCTGCGTTTTCCCGGATGCCGTTCGTGCCAGCGGTCGAATTCCTTTCCTCCAACAAAAACACCAAGTGTCGCGATATATACGGTTCCCAAAGATCCGAGAATAGAGGTATATTGGCTTCCCGAAAAAAAATT
>JAJZPU010000005.1 GCA_021811055.1 bacterium | reverse complement strand
AGTTGGTTGAAGTCACGCCGAAGAGCGTTCGTATACGGAAAATGTATCTCACGGAAAACGACCGGCGGAGAGTACTGCGTGCCGGAGAATCGAAATAATAAAACACACTCCAGGGGAGTGTGTTGTTTTTAATGTATTTTTAGCAATTTACGAAGAGCATCCAAAGAATGATAATGACAAGGACCGCGGCACCCACGAGAATTAAAGTTTTCACCGTTTTTTCACCTCCGCTTGTGAGAAAATTCCTGTCGAACCAAATCTTCTTTCCGTCTTCAAGTGCGGCAACCCCAACTTCTTCATCCTCATCCTGGATGATTTCCTTGAGCGTCATGCCGAATGTCTTTTCGAGCCATTCACTGTGCTCAGTTTCAGGAAGGGGGAACGCCTTATACGAGAGTTGCTTCATTTCGCCTAGTTCAAACATATCGGTCAGAAAAAGACCATTCGGATCCTTCGAAGAAAGAGCTTTTTCGGACACAACAATCGTATTCTGATCCGGTTTTCCCTGCAGATTACCGCAGGTATCGTAATAATATAGTTTTTCCATATCTACACCCTATTTTTATGTTGCTGGAATCAGCGTATAACGCATAGAGAATGTGGTCAATATAAAACCCCGAAAATTCGGGGTTTTGCTGGAAGTTGTTACGAGCATTTTGAAATAATAATACTAAGAAGCGCCAGGATGAGAATAAGGAAAAATATAAATCCTCCTATACCCGATGTTTCCGATTTCTCTTTCGTTTTCATGTTTTCGGCGTATGCGGCAAAATCCGGGTCGAACCATATTTTTCCGTCCTCGAACTTGATAACGCCGACGCCATATTCCGATTGAAGTATTTCGGCAAGTGTTGTTTCGTGTTCTGCGAGTTCTGTGTCGAAATCTGTCGGGAGGGGATTTTCGTTATAATCAAGCACGAGCGCCCCCTTCAGATCGAATTCGGGGTCAAGTACCAGGTTCACAATTTCTCCGGGAACGAGAGGACGGGAAAGACCGACGTTTGAAGGAAAATCAATATAGTCGGAATTTTCAATAGTAAGCGGTTTTTCGGAAATGATCTTCGTTTCTCCATCAGGTTTTTCTTGGAGGTTTCCATCAATATCATATGCATACAGTTTCATTTTAACTCCTTACATATTTAGTGAGTGAATGATGCTGACATCGATAATACAATCAAAAACGTGGACATGTCAATGTTTTTTTTCTATACTACACAATGGAATAACGGATCACTATGCGTTCATTCGAATTCTATAAAAAAAGAGTAGAACAGGCCACAGAGGAGGTTTTTGGAACGGAAAGAAAATCCGAAAGATCGTTCAGCGACAATCTCTCGATTATTAGGGATGGAAAAGAATCGAAGTACAGGAAATTTGTCGCCTTTCTGGATGTTGCGAGGGACATTGTTCCGGAATCCTTACAGAAGTACTATCGCGATTCGCTTTACGATACATCGGAGCTTCCATTCAATTTTGAAAATTTTCCTTTTGAAGGGCGTCTTGGTGGCGGAGCGGAATGCAATGTGTATTTATTCTCTTCAAAAAAAGAAGATGTTCCTTCCTTTGTATTCAAGGTAGACTATATCGATTCAGGAGATCCGGAAACGCTTGTTGAGGTGGCAAAAGAAAGAAAAGTGGAATATGAAAAAATAAAAGAGCTTTTCGGAGAACTTCCCGAACTTATTCCGGAAGAACATTTCATCATTTCCGAGGGTGTCCACAAGAACGAAAAAGCGGGAGTTGTTGCATCGGTTCAGAAATTCCTTGGATATAACCTTGGAGATATATTCAGAATGCCGTTGGAGGACATTAAGTCATCGTGTGCGGAAGATCCGAAATTATGCGCGGATATAAAAAAGTTCGTGGAGATAAGCAAACACCTTTTTGAGGAAAAAGGGGAGATCCTCGATATTCTTGGAGTGAATCTTGTTATTGCAGAACAGGAGGAGGGGAAAAAATTACATTTTATCGATCCGCATCATATATATTCGGCGAATTCCGAAGAAACGGATTCCAAAGTTTTTTCTCTTGTGGAAGAAAGGTTTCTTTATCTTCAAAAAATTGCGGATGAAATTTAATTGCGGGGGTATTTACAAAATAAATTTTTATAGTTTAATATACTCAGTTCTAAAATAATGGAGAAGTGGAATGATTCTAAGGACTATTTTTGTCGTTTTCTGTCTTTTGCTCATAACGCAAGTGATCGCACTTGCGTATGTCGGAGTTATGGGAGCGAATGATGATTTTTCATATCGCGATGCGTCGGTGAGATCCCGTGCCATGTATCATCTTCGTACCTTCGTATTCTGGCCAATGCTTATCACGACAGCATTTATAGTACAGATAAAGAATTCCGGGAAAGGAGGATGGTGGCGTTTCTGGTTCATGTTCTTTTCGTGGGTTGTTTCGTGCACATTCGCGGCACAGATGCTCCACCGGCCGCTCAACATATCATACGAGACCATACTTGTATATACCGGTATTGCGAGTGTCGTGTGGTATGCGATCGCGTATCTCATCGGATTTTTCGTGTGGGATAAGACAGGAAAACTCATTTACGATCCAAGTTTTTAATTTTTTGTAGTAATTACAAACCCGCTTTTTCGCGGGTTTTTTTATTGTAATTACCTTTTTCGGCAAAATCGGCTATAATACAGATGAAAAACATATTGAATTTCTAAATAAACATCGGAATATGAAAACCATTCTTTACATGGGAATCAGTCCCAACGGGTATATCGCGAAAGAGGACGGAAATTCGGAATGGACGTCGGATGAGGATCTGAAGGGATTCTACGACGAGAGTAAAAAGGCGGGGAACATTATCCTCGGAAAAAATACATTCCTCGAAACGTCGCGTCAGGGGTATTTTCCCTTTCCGGACGCCGTAAATGTTGTTGTGACGCATCGGGAGTTCGAAAACAAATGGGGGAAAAACGTCGTTTTTACGGATAAATCGCCGAAAGAGATCCTTTCAATGCTTAAGGGAATGGGGTTTACGACCGCGCTTCTTGCGGGTGGAGGGATGTTGAACGCGTCGTTTGCGCGCGAAGGGTTGATAGATGAGATATATTTCGATGTAGAGCCGCTTCTCTTCGGAAAAGGAATCAAGGTGTTTGCCGATACCGATTTTGGATGCGAGCTTGAGCTTTTGGAAACAAAACAACTCAATAAAAATACCATCCAACTCCATTATCGGGTGGTTTAGAAAAATGGATAAAAAACATCTCACGAGTTTTCTTTTGAAGGCGCGGACAAAGACGTACGCGGGGAATGGCGGAAAAGTGAAGCCGGCGCTTAAAGGATCGAAACAACTTGAATATAAGGAAAAAAACTGGCTGTACTGCGATCGTTATTTTACGGGCAATAAGATTTTTATCGGCATAGAGACTGTTTATTTTAAAAGCAGGCCTGTGTGGGGCATGTCGTATTACGGCAATTTCAAAAAGATGACGGAATATGAAGTTGATTCGATATTACGGAGGGCGCTTATCGAGAAATGGAAAATTGCCCGCACGTGGAAAACCGCGAAATGGAAAGAGGGGAATTATAAATATATTTCGGTACCAAATCCAAGGGGTTCCATTTCCGAAATGTCCGGAACGGAACGAATATTCAAGAACAGAAAAGAGGTATACTCGTTTTTCTATTCCGGTGGGATGCTGGCTTAAATGTGCTATAGTAATAAAAATATAACTTTACTATGAAAAATAAATTATTTTTCGGAGTGTTTGCGGCAATGCTTATCGTCGCGCCTTTTTCCGCGTCCGCGGGGACGTTCCAGGCGGAGGAAAATTATCAATTGAATCCCGGCATTTCGATCGAGGATAATCTCTATGCCGCGGGAGGTACCGTGAATGTCGCGGGAAAGGTGAACGGGGACCTTCTCGCTGTCGGAGGCACGGTTATCGTTTCAGGTCCGGTAAGCGGCGACGCGATGCTTGCGGGCGGTACATTGAATCTAAGCGGGAACGTTTCGGGTGATATGAGAATTGCGGGCGGTACGCTTATTGTTTTAAACACGGTTGCGGGTGAGTTCGTCGCGGCAGGCGGTCAGGTGAGTGTCATGCCCGGCACCTCGGTCGGAAAGGATGCAACGATCGCCGGAGGCACCATACAGTACGCCGGAAGCGTGAGCCGAAATTTGAAAGTAGACGGAAATAAAGTCTATATAAATGGACCTGTCGGTGGTGACGTATCGATCACGGCTCAGGAAATAAAATTCGGTCCGAATGCCGTCATCCAAGGAAATCTCGATTATTATTCTTCAAGCGAAGCGATTATGGAACAGGGAGCGGCTATTAACGGAGTGGTAAATTTCCATAAAACCGAGATGCCGGCAAAAAAAGCGGTGGAAAAGGGAGTGCTTTTAGGATTTCTGACGGTGGCATGGCTTTTAAAATCGCTCATGATGCTTACTGCGGCGCTTGTTGCGCTCTACTTCGTACGATCACAGACAACCGCCGTGATAAAGGATGCCGGGTCCAATTTTTGGAAGGAAATGGGAAGGGGATTTGTGGTACTTGTCGTGATACCAATAGCGATCATTATAAGTCTTGTGACGGTGATAGGCATACCGCTTGGAGTTATCGCACTGCTCTTCTACGGAATAATGCTTCTTGTGTCGGCAATCATTGCGCCACTTCTCTTTGCGCGACTCGCAATAGATCATATCTTTAAGAAGGGTGGTAAGGAATTGAACTGGTGGATCGCAATCATTGCCATTGTGGTATTCGGACTCATTGGTTTTATTCCTATCGTCGGATGGATATTCGGTTTTCTTATTTTTCTCGCTTCATTCGGTGCCGTTACGAATCATATCTACAAAAAATTAAAATAAAAATCGTTATTTATAAAAAAGAAATCCGAAGGAGGTCTCTTTTTTATATCTTTTCTTTTAAAACCCCGATCCGTTCAACGGATGCTCGTATGTCCGAAAGAGGAATATCTCCGGACTGTACGGCGTTCCAGATGGCGTCTATCGCGCGTTTTGGGGTCGATTCATCATATATTTCACCGTTATTCGAGAGTATAAGAATATCGTTTCCCGCCCGCACGGCTTTCACAATTGCTTCCTCAAATCCATAATTTTTTCGTATCGCTCCCATATCCATATCGTCGGATATGATAACACCGGCAAATCCGAGATCGTTGCGGAGGACGCCATGTATGAATTTTTCGGAAAGTGATGCGGGATAGTCGGGATCTATATTCCTGTCGAATACGTGTGCGACCATTACGGTATCCGCAAGACCATTCTTCACAAGCGTCCGGAACGGGTCGAGTTCTTTTGTCTTATATGAATCGGTAATATCCACCATACCGAGATGGCTGTCCGTGGCGGAACTTCCGTGTCCCGGGAAGTGTTTTATGGATGTGAGTATGCCGGACGCATGGAGTCCTTGAATGAATGCCGTGGCGTGGAGGGAGACAATATTCGCATCACTTCCGAACGAACGCCCGAGTTTTCCTATCACCGGGTTTTCCGGATTCACATTCACATCGGCGACGGGTGCAAAATCGAAATTGATACCGAGTTCCGAAAGCTCCTGCCCCAGTTTTTTCGCGGCCGCGTATGTCTTTTCTTCCGTTCCCTTTCCGAGAGTTTCATGCGAAGGAATATCCGCAAATCCGTATGCGGGTTTCAGCCTGTTCACTTTCCCTCCTTCCGCATCTACCGAAACAAGAAGGGAAGATGTGGTATTGGAAACGATATCCGAAACAAGATTTTTTGTCTGTTCCGGATTCACGATGTTCCGTCCCTTCGTGCCCATCGGAACGTCATAATCGAAGAGAATAATACCGCCGATATTCAAGTTGTTTATTGTTCGGACAATATAGGAATTTTTTTCCGCTATGGTTCCGCGAAATCCGACAATAAGCATCTGTCCGATGAGTTTTCTCGCTTCAGTTTCGTCTACGACGATATTTTTTGTTTCTTCCGTATTTTTCTCCGGTACTGGTTCCAATTCCAAAGATTTCAATTTGGAAAGATAAAGACCCCCTCCAATGACAATTATAATTGTGAAAAGCGAGATCAATATTTTTTTCATATATCACAATTATACGTGTCTCGGCTCGATCTCTCGACTGTGTATAAGTATAATGCCATTTTTATTTAGTGATGAAAAATAATATATCGGTGAATTTTGATTTATCGTAAATGGATCATTTTTGGTAAAATAAAGACGTGGATACAGTAACAATAAAAAAAATTCTTTTGTCCGCGGGAGTCGAGGTGAACGGGAAGAATCCGTGGGATATACGGGTTAAAGATGAGCGAACATACGGGCGCGTGCTTCGTGACGGATCACTGGGATTGGGAGAGGCATATATGGACGGATGGTGGGAAGCGGAGGAACTCGATGATTTTTTTTACCACGTGCTTCGTTCGGGACTCGACAGAAAAGTTTCTCTTACGTTGCCGCTTATCTCACAGGTGATTGTTGCAAGATTGTTCAACCGTCAGGCGCGACACAGGGCATTTACCATCGGCGAACGCCACTACGATACCGGGAACGATCTTTTCGAACCGATGCTCGGAAAGACGATGGCATATTCCTGCGGATACTGGGCACACGTAAAAGATCTCGATACGGCACAGGAGGCGAAGTTCGATCTTATATGCAGAAAGATGAAACTCGAAAAAGGAATGCATATTCTCGATATCGGATGTGGATGGGGAACATTCATGAAATACGCCGCCGAACGGTATGGGGTAAGCGCGGTCGGACTGACCGTTTCGAAGGAACAGGCAGAGTGGGCAAGGAACGCGTGCAGGGATCTTTCGGTCGAAATTCGCCTTCAGGATTACCGCCTTCTCAATGAGACGTTCGATCGCGTTATTTCGATCGGAATGTTCGAGCATGTCGGATACAAGAATTACCGGTTGTTTATACGCACGGTGGAACGATGCCTCAAGGACGACGGGTTATTTTTACTTCATACGATCGGAAGCAACCGTTCCGCGAGAACCGGTGACGCCTGGATGGACCGCTATATTTTTCCCGGCGGACAACTTCCCTCGATAAAACAAATCGGCGCGTCCATAGAAAATATATTCGTCATGGAGGACTGGCACAATTTCAGCGCGGATTACGACAGGACGCTTATGGCGTGGTACGCGAATTTCGAGAAAAGTTGGCCTAATTTGAAAGAGAAATATGGAGATCGGTTCTATCGAATGTGGAAATATTATCTACTTTCCTGCGCGGGAGCATTCCGCTCAAGAAAAATGCAGCTTTGGCAGATAGTGCTTTCGAAAAAAGGTGTTCCCGGCGGATGGGAGGCGGTACGATAAGTGGTTTTTGGTATATAATGGATACATGAGCGGAGAACATATCGAACACCCGGTACAGATCGGGGGTGAGGTTGAACAAAAGCCGACAGTAAAAGAAGAATTGGGCGCGTTTTCGATTGCCCCAGACAACACTATACAAAAAGAAGAACCCTATCCATTGAAGGAGGAACTTAAGAAAATCGTGCGGGAGCATTTCGAAAAAAGAGGATATACAATAATTGAAATATCAGATACGCACGTGAAAGTCATATCCTATAACGGGGCAAAAATGAACATTCCAAATAAAACGGCGATCGAAATCGCGAGCGGAGGCATCAATCATTATGGAGGATAAAAAATTCGACATATTAAAAACGGAATTTCTGCTTACACAACAGCAAATGGACAAGTACGATCAGCTTTCGATGACGATAAAAGCATGGGCGGTGACGCTGTGGGTTGCGGCATCCGGCTGGGCATTTCAATCTGAAAAAAAAGAAATGTTTCTTTTGAGCGTGGTGCTTGTGTGTGCATTCTGGTTTTTTGATGGAATAAACAAAACATTCCGTACAAATTACAAAAACCGCCGCGATAAGATCGCGACACTTTTGCAAAAGGAATTTCGGGGAGAAGCGTTTCCGGCCGAAGAATCGGCGCCAAAACTTCCTCCATACAGTCTGAAGGGAACACTCTCAAATTCATTTTTGCTTCATATTGCGCTTCCATATGTCATTTTTCTCTTTCTTTCCCTCTTATTTTTTTTCTTGAAATGACAATTTTATGGATAGTATGAGGGAATTTATCGGAAAAAAAACGACGATAAAGATCGACCGTCCCCTGGGGAGTGTACATCCGAAGTATCCGGATTTTATATATCCAGTGAATTACGGATTTGTTCCCGACACAAAAGCTCCCGACGGGGAGGAAATCGACGCCTATGTACTTGGAGTGAAGGAGTCGCTCGATGAATTTTTTGGAATTTGTATCGCAATCATTCACAGAACGGATGACGATGACGATAAGCTTGTCGTTGTTCCCGAGGGAACAACCTTTTCGGATGATGATATCCGCGCCGCAACCGATTTTCAGGAGCAGTTTTTTACATCGGAAATCATACGTTCATAATATACACACATGGAACAGTGGCCAAAAAACAACTTGGAAGCGGAGAAGCGTCCCGCGGAGAAACTTCGGGAACTTATAGTCGAAATGTCTCACGATATGAACATGTCGGTACGGGAGTCGTATGGCGTAAGAAAATTGGTGAATCAGGACGGGACCATAGACATAGGGGAATTCATGAATGTTTCCGGATATGGGGAAAAAAAGATACACGAGGACAGGAAAAAAACGTATGAATGCGAGGTGGAGTGGAGTGGTGTGCGTGAAGAAGAGGTTCGTGAGTTTTATAGATCAAACTACAATGCCGAGACCGAGGAGGATGTAGTACGCGTATTTTTGGAAAAAAAGAAGAATGAAAAGAACACTCAGATGGAACTTTTTACCATGGTTTTGTTCAATAAGATGTTGAAGGATGATTTTATCGTTGTCCGTGCCAGCAAATACGATGATTATATGAACGGCATCGATACGGTGATGGTGAACAAAAAAACGGGAGACGTGGTGTGCGCATTCGATGAAGTCCATGACCATAAAGAAAGTTCCCGTGCGGAAGAAAAAAGGAAGACAAAAACACGGGAAGCGCGGAGCGGGGGAGCAAAGCTTACATATGGAATCTCCGTCAGCGAGGGAAAACTTGAACGGAAAGAGATAAAAAATCTTCCGGTATTTGCACTCGCGCTCTCGACGAATCAGCTGAACGATGCTTTGAAAAATATGAATTACGACATGACGGTCTCGGAAAAAGAAGAGGAGATTTTTGCCTTTTTTGTTTCTTCGCTTGAAAAACAAAAAAAGGAATTTTTCGGGACCCATCTTCCGAAACCGGAATATACGAACCTTCTTCGCTTCGAACAGTCCCTGAATACGATGAAAAAAAAGCGAAATAGCGGAAAAAGACAATATGAAAAAACATCTTAAACTTCTCATTTCTTTATGTGCGCCGCTGTTCACCGGTTTTGTCGGATCGCTCTATACGGCTCCCGCGATTGATTCGTGGTATAGCGGACTCGTAAAACCGTGGTTTACGCCTCCGAGTTGGATTTTTGCGCCCGCATGGACAACGCTCTATATACTCATGGGAATTGCGTTGTATGTTGTTTGGACTAATGAAGCGGTTGATGCGCGAAAAAAGAAAGTCGCGATGTATGTGTTTTTCGGACATCTCGTATTGAATATGGTCTGGTCGATCATTTTTTTCGGCCTTCAAAATCCGTTCGCGGCGTTCGTTGAAATCGTTGTTCTTTTTATCGCGATCCTCGTTACCTCGATTTTGTTTGCGCGCATACGGAGTATCGCCGGCATTTTATTCATTCCCTACATCGCATGGGTCTCTTTTGCTTCGGCATTGAATTTTTCCATATGGGATTTGAATCGTATATCGGGCGAGATCATACCGCCCGTTTCCGATATCAGTACGGACATATCGAAATGCGAGACGGCGACCGGAATAAAAATAGGAGACGAGATTTCATTGCGGGGAAAGGTTCTTTTCAATGCCGCGGACGGGCTATGGTATGTTGTGGAACGCGTGCCTGTAAACAAAGATTTTCCGTACGTATATGCGCATCGGAAAGATGCGGGAGGGTCACAGTATTCTGGAGTTGTTTTCGTTCGTGGAACCGTGACCGGATTCGATCCGGAAGATCGGAAAGTATTTTTCTTCAACTATCCCTGTCTGCCGGATATCGAAATTCGCACCCTTACACAGGAATGAACGACTCCTTTTCAAAATATCGGTCGCTTGCGGCGCTTCTCGTGGCGAATACACTTCCCGTATTCGGGGTGCTTTTTTGGGGATGGGATCTGTTTGCCATGCTTATTTTATATTGGGTAGAGAGTATGATTATAGGGATTTGGAACATTCCGAAAATGATTCTTGCGTCCGGAGAGGGGACCACGTTGAAAAATATTATGGTACGCATGTACGGCGCCGTGGGATACGGCAGTGTGCCTTCCAGAAAGAGGGGAATTGCGAGATTCTTCCTGGTCCCTTTTTTCATGTTCCATTACGGCATGTTCATGTTCGGTCATCTCGTGTTTCTTCTCGCGTTCCGGGAACTTGCCGCGCTCGGCATTCAGCTCGCGCCTGGACTTTCTTTTTCGGGAACACTATCGATAACCCCTTATTTCGAAAAAGGATTTTTGATCGCAGTGCTCTCATTGTTTGTGAGCCATGGAATTTCTTTCTTTTCCAACTACATCGGAAAAAAGGAATATCTCTCGATTTCCACGGCACAACAGATGATGCGGCCGTATCGCCGCATCGTTGTCATGCATATCACCATTCTTATCGGTGTTTTTGCCTCGATATTTTTTGGAAGTTCGACCGGATTTCTGCTCGTGTTCTGGACCATGAAGGTTTTGGTCGATGTCTCTTCCCACATAAAAGAGCGTGGATGGCGCGAGAAAGATCCGGTGATACACTTTGATGCTCCGCTTCTTTTGCTTATGAGAAAGCTTGTAGGAGTCGATTTTGCCGTTGCAGGGAGCCTGAATCTTGCGATACAGGGAGTGGAGGGCGAAGTTCCGAGAGATATCGATATTATTACCGATGCGGACGGTATGAAACTGGCCTGTTCCGTTTTTGGCGTCGTTCCGTATGGCAACGGGACGCTCACGGCAGCGAAATTCCCGATCGAAGGAATGGAAATACACCTCATACATGATCGGGAAAACAAATTTCGCGGGACGTATTTTAAAAATGAAATGGTATTTATTCCCTACGGTACACTCTCGATTCCCTGTATGACCCTTCAGTCGGAACTTCGTTATTACGAACAATCGGATCAAAAAAAATACGGTACCCGCGTCCGGCACATCAAAGAGGCGCTTATGAAGCGGCAAAATATATAAGCGAGGACCGTTCCCATTGTCGGATATACGGCGGTGTAAATATTTTATATAGTAATAGGTATGGACATTCACCCACTTATTGTGCATTTTCCCATCGCGTTCCTTTCCGTATACGCGCTTTTTGAATTATTCCAGACAAAAAAAATGAAAGAAGCGGAATCCTGGTTTCTCACAAAGGGCATACTGCTTTTTTTGGGAACCGCCGGTGCATTTCTTTCGCTCATTACGGGAGATGTCGCGAAAGAGCTTCAGGGCGGTTATTCAAAACTTGTCGGGATGCATGAACTGTTCGCTCGGGGCACGACGGTTATTTTCGCGATACTGCTCATACATTACAGCATCGGGAGCGTCGCTTATCTATTCGAAAAGAAAATAAGTACATCACAGTACGCTTCGGTGTGGGAATGGATACGCGCGATTGACGAAAAAATATATACGTCGCCCATCGTATTTTTCTGCGCGCTTTTGGGATTTTTCGGAATTCTCATCGTAGGAGCGCTTGGGGGCGCGATTGTCTACGGACCGGATGCGGATCCGTTTGTTTCTCTCATATTCCATTTATTTTTTCCGTAAATGACTATTGCATCTATTCCTTTTTTATAGTATAAAAATACCAGCAAACTTTTTATAAACAAACATTCGGGAGATGCTATGTCTAAGAGTAAGGACATAAGGAAAGAAAAGAGAAAAGAAAAAAACAAAGGAGAAAAAAAGGAGAACCCCGAAGAAAAAAAACCACCGACCGAACTCGATAAAATTCGCGAGCAGAACTCGATTCGCTATCAATCCATCAGAGAAAAGAAAAACGAAGAGATAAAAAAGATTCTTGCGAACACGAACGGCGAATTTACCGAGAAGGAGAAGGAACTTTTCAATATTTATGTTATTGAGGACAAAGAATCGGAAGAAGCAATGAGAATACTCAAAACACCCCCGGACGAATTCTGGAAATTGGTACGCACCGCGAACGAAAAGATGCGTATCTATATAAGAAATTTCAATCTTTAAATAAAAAACATCCGTTTTTGAACGGATGTATTTTTTTGCGAACAAAAAACGCCACCTGATTCCTCAAGTGGCATTCTTTCCTGTGGGTACCTGATTCAATGATAGCACCGCGTACCCGTGACGCAAGTGAATTCTGTGGATAGTTTTTCTATTTTTTCTTCTCGTCCTGGCTTTCCAAAAATTGGAGCGTTTTTTCGTTCTTTAGTGTTTCCGCGACATACCGTTCGGCTGTCTCGGGATCGATGTCCTGGTAGTAGGAAAGAAAATGGCTGAGTTCATGCTGGAACTCCTCCTTTGTCGGGACGATTTTTTCGGTTTCGGCTATTTTTTCGAGAATGAATTTGGTTTTGTATTGTCGGTCCGCGTATTCCCGCTGTTCTTTCCTGAACGATTCTTCCGTTTTCTTTATTTTCGAAAAATAGTCTTCGGTTGAGGAGCCTTCTTTTTCCACATGTTCCCGTACGCGATGTAATACCCGTTCAACCTCCTCGTCGAGAAGCATCGGGGGAAGCGTAATTTTTGTTTCTTTTACGAGAGCCTCGGCTATTTTCTCCCGATATTCCCGCCGGAGCGTCGTTTTCTTCTCTTCCTTCAGATTTTCACGGATTTTATTCTTGAAGTCGTCGACGGTTTCGAAATTTCCGAGTGTTTTCACGAATTCATCGGTAAGTTCCTCAGCCTCATCCGGCGTACCATCTTCCTTTGTCTTCAGTGGTGCGCGGAGCGCGCGTACCTGGACCAACACGTCGTTCAATTCTTTTTCCGAGACTTCGGGTTCCTTTTTTTCTTCGAGGATTTTTTTTGCAATTTTCGTGTAATTCGGAAGCGAGAATTCCGGCATCACTCCCACCGTAAGCGTGAATCCGATCGGATTTCCGAACGCGAGTTTTGTGATGCGTATCTGTGGTGGCGTGATTGGCTCTATGTCGTGTATTTCAAGAATGAGCGGATATTGCTCCTCAAGTGCCGCGTACGCGGCTTCCTCGAGGAGGTGGTTCTCGTCGAGATATTTTTTTGCGATATCGTCGGGCGCGTGTCCCTTCCGGAATCCCGGCGCTTCAAAATTTTTCTTGAATTCACCGAACAGTCGCGTCCGATGCCGTTCGAGGATCTCACCGTCGATTTCCCCTTCGATTTCGATCGTTGCGTCTTTTTGTTTTTTTATCTTTATCTTGTCTTTTTCGGTCATAGCCGTTTTACGATAACGTACTGGTTAAAAGGATGCAAATGGTCACAAGAAAACGTATAATGAAAAGCATGGGGAATGTATTGATCACAAAAACATCCGGCGAGAAGGAGCCGTTCTCGGAAGAGAAGTTGCGCTCGTCGCTTCTGCGGTCCGGAGCCGATGAGGCGCTTATCGATAAAGTTGTTTCGCATGTGACGGAAGAGGTGGGCAAAGGAATACTTCCAACGACGCAAGACCTCTATAAACACGCGTTTAAAATACTTCGAAAAGAATCGCGTACGGTGGCGTCCCGGTACTATCTTCGTAGGGCGATCATGGAAATGGGGCCGAGCGGACATCCATTTGAACATTTTTTTGCCCGGATCCTCGAAACAGAGGGGTATCGTACGAATGTTGGGGTCGTGGTCGCGGGCGCGTGTGTGGACCACGAAATCGATGTCATTGCAGAAAAGAACAACCACACCGCAATGATTGAGTGTAAATTCCACAATCAGCAGGGAATAAAATCCGATGTGAAAACATCACTCTACATACGTGCGCGCTTCGAAGATGTTGCGAAAAAGGCGTCTTCCGAAGAAACCATGAAGAAATTCGACGAGGTGTGGCTTGTGACGAACACGAAACTTACCGGAGACGCGATACAATATGCGCAGTGTGTCGGTATGAAAACGGTGGGGTGGAGCTATCCTTCGCGGGGAAATCTTCAGGATCTTGTGGAGCGTTCGGGGTTGCATCCGGTGACGTGTCTCACGGAACTGAATCACGGACAGAAACAGTATCTGCTCGAACGAGAAATCATAATGTGCAAGGATATCACGACGAATCCGGATGTACTGAAAGGGTTTAACTTTTCCCCAGGAAAATTAAAACGAGTCATTGCGGAAGCCGAAATCTTTTCTCACCCGATTCCGGAGAGGAATGCGTAGTGTATAATGAACATATGAGTAAGAAATGTACCATCGGCATTATTATACTTGCCGTTGTTGTTGCGGTCGGATGGATATTTTTTGCGCGACAAGGCGGAAAAAATAGCAATGAGATAATTCCATCTTCGCCGATTACAACAGATATACCACAGTCGACGCTTGGCGGCTCGATTTACGAGGGGGTTGCAAAAAATCCTGCAGGAAATATCCCTGACATAAACCCCTTGCAAAAAGAGACGAATCCGCTTGATGGAGCATACAAAAATCCATTTGAATAAATATGAATACTACTCGAAAATTTTTTTCATTAGGTATACTTATCGTTGGTGTATTTCTCAGCGTAGGTATTGTCGTAAATGCCGAGGGGAATGGTGTATCGTTTCCGGTCGCTGAGCTGGGAAACTGCGCATCAAAAGAAGCGTGTAGAACATATTGTGAAGATGCCGCACATATGACCGCGTGCGTCTCTTTTGGAGAAAAAAATAACCTTATATCAGCGGAAGATGCAACTCGCGCAAAAGAATTTGCGGATGTGCTTCGTGGTGAAGGACCCGGACAGTGTAAGGATAAAAACACCTGCGAATCGTATTGTGCCGATGTGACGCACATGGATGAATGTATCACGTTTGCCGAAAAGCATAGTCTAGCGAATGCGGCACAACTCGCTGAAGGAAAAAAGATAGCCACGCTTTTAAAGTCGGGAGAAAAACTTCCGGGACAGTGTAAAACACGGGAAGAATGTGAGTCGTATTGTAAAAATCCCGAAAAAGCCGACGAATGCATTGCATTTGCCGAAATGAGCGGGATGCTTTCTTCTGAAGAAATCGTCAAAGCAAAGAAAGTGCTTCCATTCATTAAAAGCGGTACATCTCCAGGGGGGTGCAAAACCAAAGATGAGTGTGAATCATATTGTACGATCGATGCGCATATGAATGAATGTGTCGCATTTGCGGAGAAGGCGGGCATCATAAATGCTGAGGAGCTTGCGATCGTGAAGAAAACGGGCGGAAAGGGTCCCGGAGGATGCAAATCCAAAGAATCATGTGACGCATTTTGCAACGATTCAAAAAATCAAAACACATGCTTCGAATTTGCAAAAAAATATAACCTGATTCCAGAGGAAAAATTAAAAGAAATACAGGATGGAATGGGGCGACTTCGTTCCGGAATCAATCAGGCGCCACCAGAGGTGGTGCAGTGCCTTAAGGATAACCTCGGACAAAATATTATACAGGACATTGAAGCGGGAACGCTCACCCCAGGACCCGCAATAGGAGAGCGGGTGAAAGGATGTTTCGAACAATTTATGCCAAAGATCAAGGAGCATATCCAGTCGGGATTGAAACAGGCATCACCAGAGATTCTCCAGTGCTTAGAAAGCGGATTGGGGGGAATAGAGAAACTTAAAGAAATTGAAAATGGAGCCGCACCGACTCCAGAAATGGGAGATGTAATGAAAAATTGTTTTGCAAAAATGAAAACCGAAGGACTATTAAAGATAAAAGAAACGCTTACCCAATTACCGCCCGAGGCAAAAGCGTGTCTCGAAAATAAAATCGGCAAAGATACAATTGCAAAAATTTCTGCCGGTGAAGATGTTGTAATCGGTCCGGAGATCGGGGATATGATTCAAGGATGTGTAGGAGGACTCACTGACACCCTAGAAAATAAACTCGAAGACGGATTACGTCAGGTTCCTCCAGAGATGAAGTCGTGTATAGAAGAAAAATTGCAAGCGGCGGGAGTACGCGAAAAAATGGTAAGAGGAGAAATACGAGGACCGGAAGCGATTCAACCCTATATACAGGAATGTACAAGCAGCTTTATTCCGAAGGGGATGCCCACGATTAATGGGGAAAATTTTCCGGAAATGAAGGTTCCCGAGGGAATTCCCGAAGGATCAACTCCTCCCCAATTTCAAGGGGGAATGCCGGGAGAGACTGAAATGTGCAGTAAATTTTCGGCGGTGCCTTCATGTGATTTTGTTCCCGCAGAAGTCCGTGACTTATGTAAGAAGTGTAGGGAATAGGAGCAAAAAAGATTGCATTTTCTTCAGTTATTGTATAGTATAAGGAGCGTCGGAACCTTTTCCTTCGGCTCCTTTTTTTTGTGGAGTACACACGTAACGGACAATGTCAGAAATATCACTTAAAGCAGAAACGCTGTTTCATATAGGCTCGTTTTCGGTGACGAATTCACTTGTGGTAAGCGGATTTGTGCTGGCAATTGCTTTATGTGTGGGGATCTCTCTAAGGAAAAGATTGGCGGTTGTTCCCGGCTCACTTCAAAATTTTGCCGAATTTGCACTTGAGGGGCTCATGAGTCTTATGGACTCGGTGCTTGGAAAGAGGGAAAAAACAGAAAAATACCTTCCGCTCATCGGGACAATATTCATTGTTGTGATCGTTTCGAACTGGCTCGGGCTTCTTCCGGGGGTCGGATCGCTCGGTATGTATGAACTGGTGGAAGGAAAGGAAATGTTTGTGCCGTTCTTCAGATCGCCGTCGGCGGATCTGAACTTTACCATCGCTGTCGCGCTTATCGCGGTTATCGGGGTGAATATGTTCGGTATACTTGCCGCGGGATTTTTCCGATATGCGAACCGCTTTTTCACGTTGAAGAATCCGATATACACGTTTGTCGGACTTCTCGAATTCGTTTCGGAGTTTGCGAAGATTATATCATTTTCGTTCCGATTGTTCGGGAATGTGTTTGCCGGAGAAGTGCTCCTTATCATCATCGGAGTACTTGCCCCGTATTTTATACCGCTTCCGTTTCTTTTCCTGGAAATATTCGTCGGATTTATACAGGCATTCGTGTTTGCGACGCTGACACTGGTGTTTGTATCGATCGCGACGGCGGAAACGGAGCATTAATCAATATATAAAAGGTCGTACCGAAAAATAAAACTATAATTATTATGGAAGCAGAAACAACAAAGTTAATCGCCATCGCGATCATCATGGGAATGGGAACACTCGTTCCGGCATTTTCGATCGGATGGATCGGTTCAAAAGCAACCGATGCAATGAGCAGGAATCCGGAAGCGGCGTCGAAAATCCAGACCGCAATGATCCTTGCTGTTGCGTTTACCGAAGCAATCGCGATTTACGCGCTTGTCGTATCCCTTATCTTGAAATTCGTATAATCAATCACACAAGAATTCATGAGTGAATTATTAGAAAAATTAGGCATCCAGTGGCAGCTTCTTCTCGCACAAGTGGTCAATTTTTTGGTGATTTTGTTCGTGCTGAAGAAAACAGTCTACGGTCCGCTTGTAAAAATGCTGAATGAACGGAGAGCAAAAGTGGAACAGGGGATCCGTGATGCCGATCGCGCGGCGGAACAGCTGAAAGATGCGGATAAGATATTTTCCGACAGGGTATCCGAAGCGGATAAGAAATCGATGGATATCATTACGGACGCCGAAAAAACGGCAAAAGAAAAAGAAGCGGCATATCTTCTGGGAACGAAAGAAAAAGAAAAACAGATATTACGCACCGCCGAACAGAAAGCGGCACACATAGAGGAAACCGCCCGTGAGGCGGCATACGAAGAGGCGGTGACGCTTGTAAAAAATACCATAAAGAAAATAGCGGGTGATGCGCCGGATGCGATCGACGAAGCGCTCGTACTGCAGGCAGTCGCCGAAGCGAAGAAAATGCGCTCATGAAGTATCCCGTGCATGCATACGCGGATGCATTCCTTTCCCTTATAGAGGAGCATCCGGAGAAAAAAAGCGAGATCGTGAAGGGATTTGCCCGCACGCTTCAAGCGTCGGGTGACGCGGAGAACGTCGATAAGATTATTGCGTGCGTCGAAGAGAAAATGGCGCGAAAAGAAGGGCGTGCGAAAATAAAAATATATTCCGCACGAATACTTCCGGACGCGTTGGTACAGAAGATAAAAAATGCATTCGGAAAAGACGCCCTGGTGAGCCATGTTATCGCGCCGGAAATCATCGCCGGAGTGAAAATCGTGGTGAATGACGAAATTATGATCGATGCAACACTGAAGAAAAAACTCGAGCTTATTACGAAATAAAAACGCTCAACAAATTCATGTCCTACGAAATTATAGAAAAACTAAAAAAACAGATAGCAGATTTTGAAAACGAAACTCCGTCGCATAAAACAGCCGGGGAGGTGATTGAGGTTGCCGATGGTGTTGTGAAGATTTCCGGACTGTCCGGCGTCATGAGCCAGGAGATGTTAAAGATCGAAACCGAAAAGGAACCGGTGTATGCGTTTGCGTTCAACCTCGAAGAACATGCTATCGGGGCGATCGTACTCGGAGATTTTTCACATATTAAAGCGGGACAAACGGTAACGGGACTTGGAAAAGTGTTGTCGATCCCCGTGGGAGACGAACTTGTCGGAAGGGTCGTAAATCCATTGGGAGAACCGATCGATGGTAAGGGACCTCTTTTCCCGGGAAAAGAACCGTCACTCGCACTCGTCGAAAAGCTTGCTCCCGGTATTCTGATGCGTGAGTCCGTCAATACGCCGCTTCATACCGGCATCAAGGCGATCGACTCGATGATCCCTATCGGTCGGGGACAGCGCGAACTTATCATTGGTGACCGGCAGACGGGAAAGACGGCAATTGCGCTTGATACAATCATCAATCAGAAAAACGACACAACAAGAAAGACGCCGATATGCATTTATGTTGCGATAGGACAGAAACAGGCGAATGTCGCGAAAGCAATACGCATGCTTGAGGCGGAAGGGGCGATGAAATACACCGTTGTGGTGGTCGCATCCTCTTCGGATCCTGCATCGTTGTGGTTTCTTGCGCCGTATAGCGGGTGTGCTATCGGAGAATATTTTATGGAGAAGGGAATGGATGCGCTTATCGTGTATGACGATCTCACGAAACACGCATCGGCATACCGGCAGATATCCCTCCTGCTTCGTCGTCCGCCGGGACGTGAAGCGTTTCCTGGAGACGTATTTTATCTCCATTCGCGTTTGCTGGAACGTGCCGCAAAATTGAACAAAGAACGCGGCAACGGATCGCTTACCGCGCTTCCGATAATTGAAACGCAGTTGGGAGATGTATCGGCATATATTCCGACGAACGTCATATCCATTACCGACGGACAGATATATCTGGAATCGGATCTTTTTTACCAGGGAGTTCGCCCCGCGATCAATGCGGGACTTTCCGTTTCGCGCGTCGGTTCATCGGCGCAGACGAAAGCGATGAAAAAAGTCGCGGGAAAGCTTCGTCTTGAACTCGCGCAATTCAGAGAACTTCAGGCGTTTGTGCAATTCGCGTCCGATCTCGATGAGGGGACGAAGAGTAAGATACATCGCGGACAGATGATCGTTGAAATACTGAAACAGACGGACGGTACTCCGATGGGATTCGAAACGCAGGTCGTGGTGTTTTATGCGACACTTCGCGGATATTTCGACGGTATTCCCGTCGATGTGCTGAAAGATACGGAGGAAAAGCTTGTCGAATATTTTGAAAAGCTTCATGCGCCGCTTCTTCTCGAGATAAAGGAAGGTGGCGACATATCCGACGCTGTCGAGGGAAAGATAAAAAGCGCGATAGAGCAGTTCTTAAAAACGCTTCCGAAATAATTTATGGCATCATTACAGGAAATAAAAAGAAGAATACGCGCCGTCACGAATACGAGCCAGATAACGAAAGCGATGGAAATGGTGTCGGCCACCAAGATGCGCCGCAGTCAGGAGATCGCGCTACTTTCGCGGCCGTACGCACTTGAAGCATTGCGCGTACTCGCGTATCTCGAAAAAAAGACGCCGTATCGCCCCGAAATCATGCGTGTGCGCGACGTACATCATACGTTGGTTGTTGTTGTTGCCTCCGATAAGGGACTTGCCGGATCGTTCAATACGAACATCATCCGTACATTTGAAAAGAAGATCACCGACGAAATAAAAGGATCCGAGGCATCGTTTTCTTTCGTCGCTGTCGGGAAAAAAGCGGAAGAGTTCATCGCACGAAAAAAACTTGAAAGTGTGGGGTCATTCAAGAATTTCGGGGATCATGTGGATGTCGAGGAAACTGAGGCGTTGTCCCATCTCATCATCAGAGGATTTTTGTGGAAAGAATGGGATCGAGTACTCGTGGTCTCGACCCACTTCAGAACAACACTTCGTCAGGAAGTCATGGTGCGTGAGATTCTTCCCATACAGGGAGATACGATATGGAATACGGTGCGTGAACTGGTGCCGGAAGCGGGAAGATTTTCCGGGTTTTCACAGATGGTTACGGCGCACGATCCGGAACATGGACACACCGATGACTTCGAATATCTCATAGAACCGGATGTGCAGTCGGTGCTTGACGTGCTCGCGCCCGCTATTCTCGAGATATTGATATATGATCTCATTCTCGAGGCGAACGCATCGGAACATTCAGCACGTATGGTGGCGATGAAGAACGCGTCGGAGAACGCGGGGGAATTGAAGGACGGACTTCTCCTGGAATTCAACAAGATCCGCCAGGCGAAGATCACGCAGGAAATTGCGGAGATCGTCGGAGGAGCGGAAGCATCACAAACAAATTAATATGAAAAAAGGAAAAATAATACAAATCATAGGACCTATCGTCGATGTGGCATTTGAAAAAGATACGGAGCTTCCCGCGATATACAACGCGCTCGAGATACAGGGAATCGAGGGTGTTGTGGTTGCGGAAGTCGCAAAACATCTCGAACCGGGACGCGTACGTGCGGTCGCGCTTTCGATGACCGATGGATTACGAAGGGGAGACGCGGCGGTCGATACGGGGCGTCCGATACAGGTGCCTGTGGGAAGTGAGGTGCTTGGAGGCATCTTCGACGTTCGTGGGAACGCACTTGATGGCATTTCGAGGGAATTCAAAAAATATGCACCGATCCATCGCGCGGCGCCGAAACTTACCGAACAGTCCAGTGCGGTTGAAATATTCGAAACAGGAATTAAGGTAATCGATCTTATCGCACCGTTCGTGCGGGGAGGAAAAGTGGGACTTTTCGGGGGAGCGGGTGTCGGAAAAACGGTATTGCTTATGGAGCTCATCAGAAATGTCGCGGAAGAATCGGGGGGCGTTTCCGTATTTGCGGGTGTCGGTGAACGGTCCCGCGAAGGAAACGATCTTTATCACGATATGAAGGACTCGGGAGTTTTGAAAAAAACGGCATTGGTCTACGGACAAATGAACGAGGTTCCGGGCGCGCGTTTCAGAGTGGCGCTTTCCGCGCTTACGATGGCGGAATATTTCCGCGATGAAGAGAATAAAGATGTATTGTTTTTCATCGATAATATTTTCAGATTCTCGCAAGCGGGTTCGGAAGTGTCGGCGCTTCTTGGTCGTGTACCGTCCGCGGTGGGATATCAGCCGACGCTTGCGACCGAAATGGGAGAATTGCAGGAACGCATTACATCAACCACGAAAGGATCGATTACGTCCGTGCAGGCGATCTACGTGCCCGCGGATGATATTACGGACCCCGCGCCGGCGACGACATTTTCTCACCTTGATTCGACGATTGTGCTTTCACGATCTCTCACGGAAATAGGAATTTATCCGGCAGTCGATCCTCTTTCTTCGACATCAACGGCGCTCACGCCGAAGATTGTGGGAAAGGAACACTATGCGGTGGCGCGTGACGTGCAAAAAATATTGCAGCGATATAAGGAATTGCAGGACATCATCGCGATTCTCGGTCGCGAGGAACTTTCGGAAGAGGACAAGCTTGTAGTCGACCGCGCGCGGAAGATCCAGAGATTTCTTTCCCAGCCAATGCACGTTGCTGAGGTGTTCAGCGGCATGCCGGGAAAATATGTGCCGCGCGAAAAGACCATTCAGGGATTCAAGGAAATTCTTGAAGGAGTGCACGATCACAAACCCGAAGAGGCGTTCTACATGAAGGGTGATATGAGCGAGGTGGAAGGATAAAAATATGATCGTAAGCGTATACACGTTAAAAAAACCGATATTTTTCAGAACCGCGCAGTCGGTGAATTTGAAAACCGCAGTGGGGGAAATTACGATACTCAAAAATCATCGTCCGTATATCACATTTTTACGTCCCGGTGACATAAAAATAGTTGACAAAACGGGAAAAACTGATACTATAACGATCAGCAGAGGATTACTCGAAGTTCTTCCGGGAAGTCGGGTGAATATTTTTTTGAGGTAATATATCACGATTTAAAAAACAATAACAAAAAGGAATCATGCATATGGAATTGAATAATTATTCGACGTTGCGGGAATTCATTATTGCGCACAATAAAAAACAGTCCGAACTGTTTTGTAGCGGAGAGAATAAAGCGCACAGAATTCTGTACCGTGCGGAACATCCCACCGAATTACTCGCGTTAAAGTGTATGGATGGACGATTAAACCTTCCTTTGTGCACCGAAACACCTCCCGGAATCATTCAGCCGATCAGAAATCTCGGAGGAAAGTTCAATCTCGGATGGCCATATCTTAACGATATTCTTTTCGAATGGACGAACTACGCCGTTTCGAAAGGAAGACGCGGGATTATGCTCGTGACCTATCACTATTCGCAATCAAATCCGCATTTTGGATGCGCGGGATTCGGATACGATACTGAAGCGGCAAAAGCACATACGAGCGATCTTGTGAAAACATTGAATGGAGTCACGGGAAACGGAATTGTTGTGCCGTTACAGGTGGGTATCGAAACGGACGAAGATTCGCTTATTTTTCACCGTAATGGAGCACAAGTGGAGGTATCGAAATACGGCGACGTTGCGAAACTCATCGGAGACGCACGGATGTTGTTCGAAGATCTTCCGTCTTTCAACGATCTTATTCCGCTTATAGAGGGGAATTGGCATCATGTTCAGGAGATACGGAAAAATCCGAGAAATACGCAGGAATTACAGCATGCGGAATCGATCTTATGTATCGGACGCGGATTCGACTGGTTACATCTTCCGAACAGTGCTTTTATCGTCGGTCCGTATCAATTCGATATGAGCGAGCCGGTATTGAAGGCCGGAAAACTCCTTCTCGATAATCTGAAAAGCGGACGCGTTGATCAAAAGAAGGGTATTTTGGTCATGACGTCGGCCCCATTCAGAGATCCGTCGGGAGGATTCGAACGGAATTATAAGAAAGAAAAATCGAAAGAGTTGCTTGCGTATGCAAAAGATCTCATTGAAAAGAACATTCCTGAATTGTACGGAGTATGTGATTTTATTGCCGGTGTTACAAATATGAACACGCGGGAATACGAAATACTCTAGATTTTAAAGAGCCCTCGGAAACGGGGGATTTTATTTGCAAAAAAAAGAGGGGTATGGTATAGTATACGCGTAGGTTCTCGGAAAGCTTTTGTTTCTTGTTTCGCGTAGATGGCATTTTCCATCGTATGGAGAGAAACAATGCGAGTGGAGAGAGGTCGCCCTACGCAAAACACACGTTTACATGGAAAAGAGATTGTATGTTGGTGGTCTCCCGTATAAAACTACGGATGACGAATTGAAGGAAGAATTCTCGAAAGCGGGTGAAGTTGTTTCAGCATCAATAATGATGGACAAATTCACCGGACGCTCACGCGGATTCGGATTCGTTGAGATGGCCGACGAAAACGGAGCAGCAAAAGCGATTGAGATGTTTAACGGAAAGGATTTCGGAGGCAGAAACCTCGTGGTGAACGAGGCAAAGCCGATGGGAGACCGTCCGCCGCAGCGCAAACGCTTTAATGATTCTCCGAGGAGAAGTTATTAAAAAAAAGCCCGGAAACGGGCTTTTTTTGTTCTATCATTTTTCCGACGGTCGTCGGAAAAATGATAGGTTTTGAGAAATTAGTTTTTGGGAATCGGGTATGGTACAATATATGAAAAGGTCAGGACGGTATTCGCGCACATGCAAAAGAATCCTTCTTCGAATCCGAAATTTTTTGTCGTTGCCATCATACAGACGCTTATTATTATGATAGCGATCGGGCTTTTATATTGGTGGCAGCTTTCGGTAACCGATGTGCTTGTTGATAAGAACATTTCAACCATACAGAGTCTTCAGAAACAGCTTGTGAATTTCGAACAACAATTGAAAGTGATAAAAGCAAGAACATCGTTTTAAAAAACCCCGCCACTCCATGGAGTGGCGGGGTTTTGTTTTCAGGATCTATTCCCAGTAATTCTTGTAATCGCGGGAAGAAATATAGTTTTTATCTTTAAAATGGATGACATTCAGGAACATCATGCGGATCATGTTCCAGTAGCCGATCTTCTTGAAGCGGCGATTTGTGGTCAAAACACACCCCTTCATGTCGAATTTTTTCGGAGGCACTTTACTCGACAAAATATAGTCTTCACCAAAGAGTGTTTTCGTATCGAATCCGCCAAGAGCGTCGAATGCCGACTTCCGGAAGAGCATGAACATACCGGTCGCAAAAGGGGATATGAATTTTGAGAGAAATTGGATGCCGTTACTCACTCCATAGAGAAATCCGTCGAGAATGTTCCCGTTCTTGCATTGCACGTAGGCACCCACGCAATCGAGCTGTTTCTTTTGCGCGATCGCGACGGCATTTTTAATGATGTCTTTTTTCCCGAGGTCCATATCACCATCAAGAAAAAGAACGAATTCGCTTTTCGCCCGCGCTGCGCCATTGTTTCGTGCGATCGCAACGGGACCTCCCTCTATCACTTCGATGTTCAAATGGTCCGCAAAACTTTTGGCAATCTCTTTCGTGCGATCGGTTGAGATATCAGCGACATAAATTTTAGTGGTGCGGATCGGGGGATAGTCCTGCTCGAGAAGCGACGCGAGAAGCGTCCCAATGAGCTTTTCCTCGTTCTTTGTGGGGATGACGATCGTGAGTTCGGGATTCATATGGTCTTAAATGTACCCCAAAAACAGGGGGAAAGAAAGCCTAAAATACAAAGATTTTTACGCGGTGTAAAGGTATTGACATATAAAATATATATGGTAGAATGGTGCCAGCGTTTCAATTCACATTTTCATACAACTAATGAGGAGGTAATATCCATGAGCTTTTTAGCTATAATTGATCTGCTTATCTGGTCTCTTTGTATTATTTTTGGTGTTACCCAGGTCATAGTTCCACTATGGCAGGGGAAACCACTTCTTCCATTTTTCAGACCAAAAGCGAAGCTTGAATACAAGTTGAGCGAGGCAAAGGAAGAAAAAGAAGAAGAAATATTGAAAGAGAAGATAGAAACACTAAAAAACAAAAAACCAAAAACAAACAAACCAACATCCGAGGAGGAGTAATGGAAAATATCAGAAACATCGTCCGCAACAGCTCGAAGGCATTCGCTGTCGGAGTCGCAGTAGTGCTACTACTTGTAACAGTTGTTCTTGCAACAAAGATTGTTGAAAACATGGATGCCGATCAGATTATGGTCGTGCAGAGCCCGTTTTCTGGAGAACTTACCTGGTATACCGATGCGGGCATAAAGCCGCAATGGTTCGGAAAGGTGACTACCTATCCAAAGAGATCAATCTATGAATTCAAAACCCCCGTCAGATTTAATGATGGCGGACACGGTACAATGTTCGGATCAGTACAATATGAAATGCCGCTTGATGTAAAAAATCTCACAGCATTACATGTACGATTTGGATCGCCGGAAGCAATTCAGAAACAGCTCATCGAAACAATAACCAACAAAGCAGTGTATATGACCGGTCCGCTCATGAGTTCGAAAGAATCATATGCGGAAAAGAGAAATTATCTTATCCATTATGTTGAAGATCAGATCTCAAATGGCGTATACAGAACACTACAAAAAGAGTTGAAAACGAAAGATGAAATGACCGGTGCTGATAAGACGGTTACCGTTGTTGAAATTGCAACGAAAGGCGGAGTACCAGAAAGACAGGAAGAAGCAGTGCTCACATCTTTTGGTATAAAAGCATTCAACTTTGCCATCGATCAGTTGCCATATGATGATGCTGTTGAAACTCAGATTAAACAACAACAGCAGATTATTATGGACGTACAGACCGCTATTGCTGATGCAAAAAAAGCAGAGCAGAGAGCTATCACCGTTGCAAAACAGGGTGAAGCTGATGCAGCAAAGGCAAAATGGGAACAGGAAGTTGTAAAAGCAAAGCAGGTTACCGAAGCACAACAGAGACTTGAGGTTGCCCAGCTCGACGCAAAAGCAGCAGAACAGTACAAGAAAAAGAAAACTCTTGAAGGTGAAGCTGACGGTATCTATAAGCAGAAAGTAATGCAAGCTGACGGCGCTCTTACTCAGAAATTGGCAACATACGAAAGAGTGATGGAAAAATTTGCCAATGCGATCGGAAACTATCAGGGACAGTGGGTTCCAACCATCAATATGGGAGGAGGACCCGGTGGATTTGGACAGGGAAATTCAGCAATGGATTTGATCCAGCTTCTCACTGCAAAAACGGCGAAGGATCTGAATCTTGAACTCGGTGTTCCTAATAAAGGAAGATAGAACATAGCAGTTAATTCAGTCACTAATGTGGACACCCGTCTTTTTTAAGCGGGTGTTTTTTATTTTCGCGTGATAGGTGTATATATAAAAATACTTCTCGTAGGGGATACGAGAAGTATATAAAAATTTTAAGGAGGGGATCCAAGGTCGGATTAGTTCAGGAGTTTGCTGTTTTCTTCAATCTCAGGAATCATGCTTTCCCAAACGTCTGCACTATCGAGTATCTTTTTGCTCTTATAGCGCGCGTACCATTTTGTTGCGTAATATACGAGGACGATAGGGCCGGCGATATAAACAACGGGTAAGCAGGATTCGATAAGGGAAACGGTAAGAGTAAAACAATCTTTCAGGAACTGAACAAATGGTGCCCACCATAGTTTCGCCATAAAAAGGAAAACGCCCACTGCAGTAACTATCGCAGTTATTTTTGAACCCTTACTTATGTCACTCCACCATTTTTGTACTCTCTCGGCCTTTTTTCTTAATCCAAGAATCATGCCGGGGAGATTGAGAAGTAGAGATTGTGCATGCGATCTTGCGGTAAATGGAACACCGATTTCCGTTGCAAAATTTTCAAGTTTGTTTACATCTTTTTTTTCAATCGGATTTCCAATTGTTTTCTGATGTTTTACAAATCTTGCAAAAGTGAAGTAATCGGCTTTCTTTTCTTTCTTGAAAAGACGAAACAGCTTTGACAAAATGTTCATTTTGGTTACTCCTTATAAATAAGTGAAAAATATGTTAATTACTAACTCAAACTTTTAGTATCTGGATATATTATATACCCTTATTTATAAAATGTCAATATCTGTAAAAACGGGGAGAAATGCCGATAAATTGAAGGTTTTTAAGGAGTGATATAGAATGAAAACATGCCAAAAAAGAAGAAAATAGTTCCCGGACTCGCAGCGGGATTCAGGGATTATCTGCCGGAAGAAATGATCTCCCGTCAGCGCATGATCGATATCATACGGGCGTCGTTCGAGCGATATGGGTTTTTGCCGCTTGATACGCCGGGCATTGAACGCTTGGAGATATTGACCGGTGGCGACAAGGATTTTAAAAAGCAGATATTCACAACGAGCAAGGCGCGCGGTGACGATGTGCTGGCGCTCCGCTTCGATCTTACCGTTCCTTTGGCGCGCGTTATCGCGCAATATCCGGGAATCCGGAAGCCGTTCAAACGGTATCACATCGGAAAATCGTGGCGCGGGGAAAAACCGCAGGTGGGACGGCTCCGCGAATTTATGCAGTGTGATGTAGACATCGTGGGATCGTCGTCGATGATGGCGGATGCGGAAGTGATCTCCCTCGGCTACGAAACACTGCGCGCGCTTGGAGTGAGAAATTTCATGGTGCGCGTGAACAATCGCAAGATATTGGGCGCGCTTCCGAAGATCGCGAAATTTCCGGAGAAAAAGATCGGCGATGTGTTGCGCGTGATCGATAAACTCGACAAGATCGGCGCGAACAAAGTGAAAGAGGAACTCGCAAGCGAGACAAAACTTTCGAAAGAACAGATCGCTGTGGTGCTCTCCATCATAGAAACGAAGATAACACCGGAAGAAAACATAGAAAAGGCATTTGGAAAATACGCACCGTTCTTGAAGGAAGGAATCGAAGAATTAAAACAGTTGTCGGCACATTGTACAGCACTCGGAATGCCGAAAGACGCATGGATAATCGATGTGTCCATCGCGCGGGGACTCGGATACTACACCGGACCGATCTTTGAAATGACGCTCGACGATCTTCCCGGTGTCGGAAGCGTCTGTTCCGGCGGCAGGTATGACGGGCTCGTGTCGAAATTCGGACAGGCTTCCATTCCGGCAGTCGGCATTTCGATCGGGCTTGATCGTCTGTTCGCGGCGCTCACGCAATTAGGCATCATCGAAAAAGCGCCCTCCATTTCCGACGCATTATTTCTGAATTTCGACAAGGAGAGCGAAGTATAAGATCG
>JAJZPU010000045.1 GCA_021811055.1 bacterium | reverse complement strand
CAAGGACAGGGCGGCATTCGACGCAAAACTTGAGTTCAGCGTCCAGCTTCTTTCATATACGGGGGATGATTCGTGGGTGGAGGACGTGCTTTTCGAAATGAAGAAATGCCTCGACGGAGAGAAGATCCCGAAGGCGGGAGCGCGGTGCGAATATTGCCCCTATCGTGACGCGGCCTATTCGTATGAAAAGAGTTCGTGAGCGTTTCCAAAATCCTCCAAAGACGGGGATTTTTTGATATACTGTATATATGGACAATAAACGGGTTCAGACGTTTTTCTTTTTTTCGATTCTCGCGGGGACGCTTATATTACTCTTCTTTGTGTTTCGTCCCTTTCTTTATCCGCTTCTTTTCGCGGCGGCGTTCGCGCTTTTATTCGAACCGCTGGATCGCCACATGCGGCGTTTTGTCGGGGAAACACACAAGGGGATTTCCGCGCTTTTCACAACTCTCTTCGTTTTTCTCATTATCCTCATTCCACTCTGGTTTTTCGGTACGCAGGTGTTTTTCGAAGGAAAGGCGTTATATGAGGTGCTTACCAAAAATGGCACGGACAGCGCGCTTTCATTCGCACAAAGCACATTGCGCGAGTTTTTCCCCGATACACCGCTTAATGTTTCCGCGTATGCCGCGCAATTTTCAAAATGGGTCGTGACGAACATCGGTCCCATCTTTTCCGGCGTGACGCAAATATTTACGGGAATACTTATAAGTTTTCTCGCGCTTTTCTTTTTTCTCAAAGACGGGACGAAAATGCGCGAGGCGCTCTTTGCATACAGCCCGCTCGAGGAACGGTATGACAAGGAGATAATGAAAACGCTGTCGCAGACGACGCGATCGGTCATTAAAGGAACACTCGTCGTCGCGATACTTCAGGGAATCGCGGCGGGAGTGGGGTTCTGGATATTCGGCGTGCCGAGTCCGGCATTGTGGGGACTCGTGACGGTTATTGCCGCGCTCATTCCACTCATCGGGACGATGCTCGTGGTGCTTCCGGCAACATTGTATCTCGCGCTTACCGGTTCGCCGTTTCTTGCGCTTGGCATGTTCGCATGGGGTGCGCTTATCGTGAGCATGATAGACAACGTGCTCCGTCCGATGCTCGTGGAACGCGAAGTGAAGATACATCCGTTCCTTATATTTTTGAGTGTCATCGGCGGACTCGAATTTTTCGGTCCTGCGGGATTTTTGCTCGGACCGCTCGTTTTAAGTTTGCTTTTCACGCTTTTTAATATTTACGATTCGATGGGGAAGGAGAAGGGTTCGTAGACTATGGATAGCGAAAAAAGAAATTGTCAGAATTGCAAACAAAACTTCACTATAGAGAGTGAAGACTTTGATTTCTACAAAAAGATTGATGTGCCGGCACCGACATTTTGTCCCGAGTGCAGAATGCAACGGAGATTTGCATGGCGAAACGAGCGATCGTTTTTTAGGAATAGGTGTGCAAAGACAGGGAAAGATATCATCGCAACATTTTCTCCTGAATCGAAAATGACCGTCTATGATCGCGACGAATGGTGGAAGGACGATTGGGATGTGTCTTCGTATGCGCGTGATTACGATTTCTCCCGTCCATTTTTTGTGCAGTATAAGGAATTTCTCCAGACCGTTCCCGTTCCGTCCGTTTTTAATGCGCGGACGGTGAATTGTTTTTACACGCAACATACCGGCGACTTTAAAAATGGGTATCTCATTATGGCGTCGTGGGGTGGTGAGGATATTTCCTATGCGGCGCGGGTGCAACGTTCGAAAGATTCAATGGATGTATTCGTACTTATGAACAGCGAAATGTGTTATGAATGTGTTGGTGTGAGCAAATCATATCGACTTTTCTTTTCTGGCAATTGCGATGGATGTGATAATTCATATTTTCTTTACGACTGCAAAGGATGTTCGAACTGCGTCGGGTGCGTGAATCTTAGAAATAAGTCATATCATATTTTCAACATTCCCTACACAAAAGAGGAATATATGGAGAAAATAAAGGAATTGAAACTTTGGAGTCGGGAAGGATTGCGTCAGACGAAAAGCACTTTTGAAGCACTGAAGGTTCGTTCGATACATAAATTTGCCAACATAGCGAATTCCTCAGAGGTCACGGGGGATAATATCTCCAACTGTGCCCATTCACCGGTTGTCTTTGATGTGAGTAATAATGTGAAAGATTGTAAATATATTCAGAATGGGCTTGAAATGAATGATTCGTATGATGGATATGGCGTTGGGGGTGGGTGCGAACTTTTGTATGAATCATTCGATACCGGTGTGCAAGGATACAAGGAGTGTTTTTGCGGTATTGTGTATGGAAGTATTAACGTGTTTTATTCTTATAACTGCCATAATTGTAGGAATTGTTTTGGATGCGCAAATCTTCAGAAAAAGGATTATTGCATTCTTAATAAACAATACACAAAAGAAGAATATGAGGCGCTTATCCCGAAAATCATCGCACATATGAACGAGATGCCATATGTCGATAAAAATGGTGTTATGTATCGTTACGGAGAATTTTTCCCCACCGAACTTTCCCCGTTTGGATATAACAAGACCGTTGCACAGGAATATTTTCCGTTTACCCGTGTGGAAATAGAACAACGCGGATTTGTATACGAAGAAGATCAGGAAAGAAACTATACCACTACAAAAACCTGGAGCGATCTTCCTGACGATATACGCGGAGTCGGTGATGAGATATTGAAGGACGTTATTCGCTGTAAACACGGCGGAGATTGTGTGCACCAATGTTCTACCGCGTTCAAGATTGTTCCGCAGGAGCTCCAATTTTATAAACGTTTTAATCTTCCTCTTCCTGAGCTTTGTCCCAACTGCCGTCATTATGAACGGCTCGCACAGCGAAACCCCCTAAAGTTGTGGCACCGAAAATGCATGAAGAGTGGTTGTACGAATGAGTTCGAGACATCATATGCACCCGAGAGACCCGAGACCGTCTACTGCGAAGGATGCTATCAACAGGAAGTCGTGTAATATTTCAAATATGAATTTTTTTGAAAAAATATTTACTTCAGAAAAAAATGATGGCGTAAAGAATCTTCACAAAGATTTTACCAAAACACAGGATGGTTTCTGGTATTTTAATAGGGAGTTCAACATTCTTAGCGATCGTGGTTTAAATATAAAAGCAAAAGTATTTTTTGAAGATCCATCACTTTTGGATGACTGTGGATTTCTCGCAAAGATAGGGAAAAATCTTGATGAATCGATATTGTTACCGTATATCGGTTTTGTGTATGGAAAAAATGAAGAACGGGTGGCACTCCAAGCATGGGCAGAAAAATTTCCACACGCGGAAATGATATTCGGTTTAGACGAGTCGGGTGTTATGAAGGATAATAGCGAAGTGATTTCATTGAAGAAAAAATAGACATGAATAGAGAAAAAAGAAATTGCCAAAACTGTAAAAACGAGTTTGTTATCGAACCCGAGGATTTCGATTTCTACAAAAAAATAGAGGTGCCGCCGCCCACGTGGTGCCCGGAATGCAGAATGGTGCGGCGGATGGTCTGGCGGAACGAACGGACACTGTATAAGCGCGTTTGCGAGAGATGTGGTGATGGCATACTTTCGATTTATGCCCCCAATACGGACGTGCATATATATTGCAATCCTTGTTGGTTTGCGGACGGCTGGGGTGGCGCCGATTTCGGAGTCGACTACGATTTTTCGAAACCATTCTTCGTTCAATGGATAGATCTTTTGAAGAGGGTGCCTCTATTGTCGTTGTGGGCTATCGGTCATAACGTGGAGTCCCAATATTGCAACTATTCCGGAGATAACAAAAATTGCTATCTTTCTTTTTCGATACTTTACAGCGAAAACGTCCTTTATTCGCATTCGGTCGACAAAGACACGGATTGTGTCGATTCTAGTTATCTGAAGAATTCAGATATGTGCTACGAGAACGTCGATTGTTATAACAATCACAACACCGCATATCTTACGCGTTCCCATGATTGCATCGATTCGATCTTCCTTTTCGACTGTGTCAATTGCCAGAACTGTTTTATGAGTTCCAATCTTCGGAACGGGAGTTTTGTATTCCGCAACGAACAGCTTGATGCAGAAACATATAGAAAACGCATTGCGGAAGCGGGAATGGGGGATTTCACGAAAGTAACCGAGCTCAGAAAAGAATTCGAAGAAATGGTGAAACATCGGACGTTTCATAAATTCGCGAACATAATAAAATCCCAGAATGTGACCGGGAACAACATCGAAAATTCGAAGAATGTAAAAGAGGTGTTCGAGGCGTATGAACTCGAGAACAGTTCCCGCGGCATACGGGTATTTCTGGCAAAAGAGGCGGTAGACGTGTACGGTGTCACAAGATCCGAGATCGCGTACGAAACCATTGCTCCCGGATTCGACAGTTATAAAAACCTTTTTTCATTCCTGAACAATACGTGTCGGGAGATATACTACTCGACCCATTGTCACAACTCTTCCAATCTTTTCGGTTGCATCGGTCTTCGGAACAAGTCTTATTGTGTTTTCAACAAGCAGTATACGAAGGAGGAATATGAGGCGCTCGTGCCGAAGATCGTTGCTCAGATGAACGAAAAGCCTTATGTGGACGAGTGGGGAAGAGCATATGGCTACGGCGAATTCTTTCCTCCGAATCTCTCTCCTTTTATGTACAACGAAACCGTAGCGCAAGAATATTTTCCGCTTACGAAAGAAGAAGCGCTTAAAAGCAATTTCCGATGGAGAGATCCGGATATGAAGGAATATACGCCGACGATGGTTCCCGCAGATATTCCCGATACCATAAAAGACGTGAGAGATGATATCACGAAAGAGACAATTCAATGTGAACATCGAGGAATGTGTACTCATCAATGCGTTACGGCGTTTCGTGTTATTCCGCAGGAACTCCAGTTCTATCGTAGAATGAATCTTCCGCTCCCGAGACTTTGTCCGAATTGCCGCCACCATGAACGCCTTGCGCAACGAACCCCCCCGAAACTCTGGCATCGGAAATGTATGAAGGAGGGGTGTGTGAATGAATTTGAAACAAGTTATGCACCAGAAAGGCCTGAGATTGTGTATTGTGAAAGCTGCTATCAAGCGGAAGTCGTGTAGGAAGTTAACCTATGTTAACCATTGACACTTTGGTTAACATAAATATACTAAAGATATGGAAAAGGAATTTATTTCGACAACTGAGGCGGCAAAAATACTGGGAATTAGTAGAATCGCAATTTTTAAGAAAATAAAATCCGGAGAAATAAAAGCCGAGAAAGCGGGAAGAAATTTCATTATTCGTCGGAGCGATCTGCCGTACATTCTTTCTCAGTCACTTCGAGAGGATCAAAAAAGCGATATCCACACATCTGTGAAAAAGGCCGTGCATGAATATGGAGAGACTCTGCGGCTTCTTGGAAAGGAATAAGCGCTGTCGTAATAAATTTTACGTGGGTTCACT
>JAJZPU010000004.1 GCA_021811055.1 bacterium | reverse complement strand
AATACGGAAACGATATCAAAGTCGTTTTTCTGCGTTGCGTCGAACTCGTGCAACTTTTCTTTTGTAAAAAAAAGTTCATCGTTCGGAAATTCGGCGCGGACGTTTTTTTCCTCCCATCCCTCGATCTCAAAAAATCCTATTTTTGCCATATATATGCTTATTATATAGGCAATACCGGAAAAGAAAAAGCCGCTTGTTCCGCGGATTTTCCGTTACAGCACGTGAATTTTCACTCCTGTTATGGACACGACACGGCGGTCGAAGTAACCGCTCCTGTATTTAAAATTCCTATACGATAACACGCCGTTCCATCGGGAGTTTTTGCGACAAATCCTTTGCCGGCATCCTTTGTTGCGATATCTCCCCCGCTCACAACGATCTTATATCCGGAAGAAAAACTGGTAACTCCAATACCAAGCACTCCGGAAAGATAGATGTCTTTCCATTTTTTAAGTGCCGTTCCAAGATCGTGACTTGCGTCGATATTCGGATATACCGACGAATCGAATTCGGCAGCCGAGATTCTTCCTATCGCGGTTTGAAAAGAGCGGGTTGCCTTCGATTTCGTCTGCGTCGTGTTATAACTCAGCGTCAATTCAAGCCCGACCACCGCAAACCCGGTCGGATTCTCATATTTCGTCGCGGAAAAACTATCGACTGTCACATTCGAGTCAGTGAGGGGGGTCACCACGGAAACGCCGGAGTCATCCCTTTCCTCGATATACAGAACGGAACCGCTCGCGTACACAAGCGTTGTATCGAGCGAGGTCGATGCCATACGAAGAGAAAGTGTTGACGATGCGACACCACCGGGCATGTCGACAAGACTCGAAGTCTGCACAAGGCGTTTTATTGTATCGCTCACAAACGAAAGTTGCTGGTTTACTTCCCCTATGGATGTCTGACGTAACTGCACCTGCGTTACTACCGTTAAAATACTCACAAGAAACACCGCGCTTACCGAAAAAATACCCACATAGATAAGCAATTCAACAAGCGAGAATCCGTCTCTTTTTCCCGGAAAAAATTTTCTCATGAAAAAATATATACTATAATGATAGCAAAATGACATCAATAATCAAAAAGAGTTCCTTTGTATCGACCTTTCTTGTCGCGGCAATACTTTGTCTTGCGGCGTTCCTCATGATTTCCGCGTCGCGCAACGACGCGGCGACAATGGATGAACTTGCGCATATCCCTTCCGGATATACGTATGTACGTTATCTCGATTACCGTTTGAATCCCGAACATCCACCGCTTGTGAAAATGCTTGCCGGAATTCCCCTCCTTTTTACCGATGTCCGCTTCCCCACCGAACACAAAAGCTGGGAGAGTGACGTGAATGGACAGTGGGATGCGGGAACCGAGTTTTTGTATCGATCCGGAAACGACGCGAATGTTATTATCTTTTGGGCGCGAATACTTCCGATACTACTTACGCTCATCACCGTTGTGGTTATTTTTTTCTGGGCACGGGAACTTATGGGACCGTGGTGGGCACTCGTCCCGACGGCACTCTTCGGACTTTCTCCGACGGTCCTGGCACACGGGCACTATGTTACCACCGATATCGGCGCGGCACTCGGTACTGTCATAGGAATATTTTCATATTCCTCGTTTATCCTCTTTCCGTCGAAGAAAAAACTTATTGTCGCGGGTCTCTGTTTCGGTATAGCCGAACTTCTCAAGTTTTCAAATGTACTTCTCATTCCCCTTTTCATACTCCTCACGGTAATATCGTTTCTTGCAGAGGCATATCGGAATAAAGGGAACGACACATATCGCCCCGCCGCACGCGCATGGTTTTACGCACGATCCATTTTTCTCATATTTCTCATAGGAGCGTTCGTTATATATGCCGTTTATTTTCTTTTTACATTGAACTATCCTCCGGAGCGGCAGTTCAGTGATACTTCGAAAATACTCGAAGGGTTTCCTACTCCGTTTCTGAAAAATATAAATATTTTCTTCGCCAAAAATGCGATACTTCGTCCTTTCGGAGAATACATGCTTGGCATTCTCATGGTTCTCCAACGATCCGGTGGCGGAAACACCGGATATTTCCTCGGAGAAATAACAAATACCGGCTGGTGGTATTATTTTCCGGTCATATTTTTCATGAAAGAAACGATATATGAACTCCTTCTCATCGTCTGCGGTGCGACTGCCGCGGTACGGAACGTACTTTCTTCGGTAAGAAAAAAAATGAGACTGAAGAGAACGGCGGAATATATCGGGACACACATGCATGAGTTTTCCATGATTACATTTGTTGTGATCTACTGGACGTGGAGCTTGGGAAGCACGCTGAACATAGGCATGCGCCATCTCCTTCCCGTGTTTCCGCTCATGTACATACTCTCCGTAAACTCGATAAAGACGTTTATTGATTCGCGGGGTGTCACAGGGACAAAAAAAAGAAACCGTATCGGAATCGGGCTTGCCATCCTTTTTTCAATAGGAATAACAACGCAATCAATCATGAGTTATCCCCACTTTCTTTCATTCTTCAATATCTTCGGGGGAGGTACGGAACGCGGATACAACATAGTAACGGACTCGAACTACGACTGGGGACAAGATCTGAAGAGATTGAAAGAATGGAAAGAAAAAATGGAAGAAAGCGGAACTCCCGTGGAAAAGATCGCGATCGATTATTTTGGAGGAGGAAATCCTGATTACTACTTAGGAAAAAACGCGGTGGAATACTGGTCGGGATCAATGGGAAATCCAAAAAGTAAGGGCATCGAATGGCTTGTCGTTTCCATAAATTCTCTCACACAATCATTCGCCACCGAAACGAACGGCTTTCACAGAGATCCGGGAAAACACTATGAATGGCTCCGCGACATACGGAATGAACCAGCCCCGGGGATCGCACACATTCCCCCGCCAGATTTCAAGGCGGGAACATCGCTTTTTATCTATCACTTGTAATACACCTTATTCTCGATCCGAAAATCGAAATAGGAAATTCCCCCGAGCGACGTTCTGAGAGTGACGTCGTCGATTATTTTTTCGAGATCTTTCGGCACGAACGCAAGACTGAAATAAAATGTCATCCCCGACGGCATTACGGCTTCCCACTCCTCGGTGTTTCCTCCCCGTATGCGGATAAAGGAGGGAATCAGTCCCTTTTCTTCAAGTATCGATACCGCATGTAGTATATTACGAAACCATTCATCTTTTCTGAAATATTTTTTACCTACGGAGACCTTTTCTCCGGGAGCACTCTCAAACCGGGGAATAAGGGTACCTTCTATCCACGGGACACCGGAAAAAACATATCCGTCGTCATCAATTGCGTAACATTCCGACGAATCATTGGCACACACAACAGCGCGCACGGTTCGTTCGGTGACTTTTATATATACCGTCTTTTGGGAAAGATCCGAGGTTATGGAAATTTCCTTTGCCTCAGGAATCCTTGTTATGAATATAGGGGCTTTCCTGAACATCCAAAACAATATATTGTCGTGTCCCACTATTCCCAATATTCTGCTTTTTGTATGTAATTCCGAAATCGTCGCCGCTATAAGGGACGTGTCCTCGAGAAGTCGCGAACCCTCGACGTGTATTGATGTAACTTTCCAGAAACTTCCGAACAAAACAAAATACAAAATTCCGATACATACCGCAATAAAAACAAAAACAAAAATGAGCGCGGCACGAAATGCACTTATCCTTTTTTTGCGCTTTTTCGAAAACACGTATCCATCACGTTGCGGGGCGTATGAGTCTTTATTCATATATTCTCACGGGAAACGAATAAAAATACTTTTGCGTTTCCCCATCGTGAATGTCCACTTGTACCGTATAATCCCCCTGTTTTTCCCATTCGTGTGAAACAATAAAAGAATTCCCATTCGGTACCGTTCCTTTCGAAACGAATCCGTCTCCCCAGTTAATAGAGTATGAAACCCCTGCGCGATTTATGGAAAATGAAAATGGCACATGCGCGCGCGCGACAATGGTCGCGAATGGCGGTGGAACAAGAAATTCTTTCCCTTCCGTATTTGTAAGCGATACCGCCCCCACCTGTATGTTCCCAGGCGATACAGACGAGCCGGAAGATCCATTCGTTGTATTCCCCGTCACTGTATTCGTAGAAGATGCCGTTTTCTCGTCTTTTTCACCGTCTATCTTTTCCGACGTACCACTTTCCCCGACAATTGCGGCGGCGAAAGAATTCAATTTTTTACCGATAAACGAGAGAGCTCCGGCAGCGGCATTTTTTGCGTATTGCGATACCGTTTCCTTTGCGGCATCCCCCACCTTTCCGACAAGCTCACTTGATCCATCCTGTATTACCTGCACTGAAATTCCCTCTACACTCCCCCCACTTCTCTCCCCCCATGAGCGCATATATACAAAATATACTCCGTATATGATGGCGGCACATACACACACCCAAAAAAGTAGTTTAAGAAACCTCATCATTGTTCTCTTTATTGTAACAATAAAACACCCCTCTTTGGAGGGGGTGCTTTATTTAAAAATCATTTCGGAACTATTTCGCTCTTTCCGAGATATTCACTGAGTATTTTCGGCAATTTCACGGTACCCTTCTTCGTCTGAAAATTCTCAAGAATGGCAAGAATCGGACGTTGGGAAAATGCGGTCGCGTTCAGCGTATGCACGAGTCCTTTTTTTCCATCGCGTGTTTTATATTTCGTCCCGATGCCCCGCGATTGAAAGTCGGTTGTATTGGAACAAGAATGGGTCTCGCGATATTTATTTTGGGAAGGAAACCACGCTTCAACGTCAAATTGTCTGGCATCGGTCCATCCCATATCTCCCGTGCAGTTTTCAACAACACGGTACGGAAGCTCGAGCTTCTGCATAAGTGTCTCCTGCATCGAAAGGAGAAAACGATGCTCATTTTCCGAATCTTCCGGCTTCACGAACGATATAAACTCAACTTTGTCGAATTGATGCACGCGCAAAATACCGCGCGTATCTTTTCCGTAGGATCCGGCCTCTCTTCGAAAACACGTCGAAAACCCGACGTATCTTTTCGGAAGATATTTCTCGTCGAGCGTTTCTCCAACATGGAGCGGAATAAGTGTGTGTTCGGCGCTCCCGACAAGATACACATCATCCTTTTCTATATAATAACGTTCCTCCTTCTGATCGGCCGCAAGGCGCCCTATTCCCTCATATATTTTCGGACGGATCATGATAGGAGGGATAACCGGAGTGAATCCGTGCGGAAGCACGGTATCGAGTGCCAAACGAAGAAGTGCAAATTCAAGAAGCGCTCCCTCATTCATGAGATACCCGAAGCGGCTTCCCGATACCTTTGCCGCGACCTCGGTATTGATGAGCTGAAGCGACTCGGCGATCGTAAGATAATCTTTCGGTTCGAAATCGAACTCGGGACGCTTTCCAACTTCGCGTATGACCTTATTTTCGTTTTCGTCTTTCCCTTGGGTGACATCTTCGAACGGAAGATTGGGAAGTCTGTTCAACGCTTCGTTCCTCTTTTTTTCGAGTGCATCCCGATCTTCCGAAATTTCGGCGATACGTTTTTTCAGTATCTGCGCCTTCGTAAGAAGCTCGTCTTTGTTTTGTGCGATACCTATCTCTTTCGTAAGCGTGTTCTGTTCCCCCTGCAATCCCTCGAGCGTCGCTATCTTCTGACGCCAATCCGTATCAAGACGCATGAACTTATCCACTGTTTTCGGATCTATATTTTTCCTCGAAAGAAGCTCTTTTGCCCGTTCCGGGTCGTTTCTTAAAATGGTTACATCAAGCATAATTTTATTTTTCTTTTCTCATTAACGGGAAAATTACTGTTTCCCTAATTGGTTTTCCAACAAGCACCGAAAATAATCGCTCCGACATCCCGAACCCTCCCGCAGGAGGCATGCCATATTCAAGCGCCTCAAGAAAACTTTCGTCGATATGTTGTGCTTCTGCGTCACCCGCCTCGCGGAGTCTCATCTGCTCCTCGAAACGTGCGCGTTGATCGCGCGGATCGTTCAGTTCCGAGAATCCTTTTCCTAATTCCGTGCCATACGCAAGTATCTGAAAACGTTCCACTCGTCCCCTATCACTTTCCATCCTTTTCGCAAGAGGTTCAATGACAACCGGCGGATTCACAAGAAAACAGGGATCAAAAAGCTTCGGACGCACCGTCTTTTTGTAGATAAGATCAATAAGCCTCCCCTCACCGACAGATCCTTCCAACGCTATACCAAGCGATATCGCTTTTTTCTGCAATTCTTCAAGCGATGTATTTTTGAGATCAATGCCGGATTCTTTTTTAAATACCTCATAGTAATCGACTATTGGCCATGGTTTTCCCCAATCGATGTTTTTACCGTTCCGTGTAAGCGTCAGTGTTCCAAATGTTTTTTGTATCACCGACACATACATCGCTTCGACGAACCGCATCATGTCGCGATAATCCCAATACGCTTTATAGCACTCCATTTGGGTATAATCCTGAAGATGTTCTCTGTCGATTCCCTCATTCCTAAAAATTCTTCCAATTTCAAATACACTGTCAAATCCCGCAACCAACATCTTTTTTAAGGGCAGCTCGAGAGAGATTCTCAGATAAAAATCCTCATCAAGCGCATTATGATGTGTCATAAATGGTTCTGCCTCCGCGCCGCCGGGCACGGGCTCAAGTACGGGCATCTCCACTTCGAAAAATTCGTGTGCGTTCAGAAAATCACGGATGGCATCCCAAAATACGCGTTTCTTTCTGAAAAATTCCTTTACCTCGTCGTTCAAAAGAAGATCGAGATATCGTTTTCTGAAACGTGCTTCCTCATCGCTCACTCCGTACCACGACGAAGGAATAGGACGCATCGTTTTCGCTATTATTCTCACCTTCTTTGCTTTCACGCTCTTTTCACCGCGCTGCGTCACAAAGAGAGTTCCTTCTATTTCCACAAAATCACCGATATCCACCGTTTCTTTTATGAATTCGATTTCCTCGGTTTCCTTGTCGTTTAATACTGCTTGTATCTTTCCCCGTTCGTCGCGAACATCGGCAAAAATGATTTTTCCCTGATCTCTCCACGCAAACACCCTTCCCGCAACAAACACCGCCTCTCCTGAAGAGGAGATTCTTTCAAAATCGGCAATAAGAGCGCTGATTGAGGTTGTCCTCCTTACCGCCGCGGGAAACGCGCTTTTTTTTGTTTCGTAGTGTGCAAGTTTTTTTTCCCGTTCGCGGATAAGATCGTCGAGCATACAATTTTACTCTATGTGCAGTACTTTAATAACCGTGTCGCCTTTCGGCGTCACCACGTGTGCGGACGCCCCCACCGAAAGCCCGAGAAGGCTTTTTCCTATCGGGGATTCGTTCGATATTTTCCCGAGCGCCGGATCGGCATCCTGTGACCCGACAATGGTATATACCGCGGACTGCTTGTCTTTTTCCACCGTAACGCGCGACCCTATTTTCACCAGGGTGTCGCCCGTGGACGATTTCTTTATAATGGAGACGCTCCGAAGAATATCCTCCAGTTGATTTATTTTCTGCTCGATTCTCGATTGCTGTTCACGCGCCTCCTGATATTCGGAGTTTTCCGACAGATCTCCGAGTTCTTTCGCGTGCTTCAAGCGCTCCGCGACCTCATGACGTCCTTCGGTCTTGAGTTCCTCAAGTTCTTTCACGAGTTCATCGTATTTATCCTGCGTAAGATATGTTGTATCCATGGTTAATGTTGCTTTTGTAAGCGGTTTTCATAATACCACAGGAAAATATCGTTTGCCACAGGGATAGTATTCAGACTTCCCTCACGCGCATTCTCGACGAGAATAAGGATCGCTATTTCCGGATCGTCGAATGGAGCAAACCCGACAAAAAACGCATTCACCTTTGCGTTATTCTGTACCTGTGCGGTTCCTGTCTTCGCCGCTACCCTGAAAGGAAGTCCCGCGAGCGAGTGCGCACTGCCATACGGTTTCTCGACAACCGCTCTCATCCCTTTCCGCACATCGTCAATGTGTTCTTTGACGTCATTTCTGATGTCCGAAAGCACCTCCGGTTTGTTCTCGAATAATATCGAGTTGTCTTCAGCGCGTATTTCTTTCACTATCCTCGGTTTATAGAATATCCCCCTGTTCGCCACCGCGGAAATGTAATTCAAAAGTTCTATGGGAGTCACGAGAAGATCCCCCTGCCCTATGCTTACGTTATACGTATCCCCCACGCGCCACGGATCGTTCATTTCTTCTTCTTTCCATGTCGGATCGGGAAGAAATCCTTCGCGTTCTCCCGCAATATCAATACCCGTTTTTTTATCAAGCATGAATTTTTTCCACCAGCGTTTCAATGCATCGATTCCAATACCCGGTTGGTTCTCAAATCCACCCGTCACTTCATAAAAATAAATGTTGCTTGATCGCGCCAACGCGTCGTAAATATTCACCCACCCGTTCGGTTGCCAATCGAGAAACTTACTTGGTTGCGATGGAGTATAGGGATTGGGAATTTCTATGTATCCTTTTGAGAATATCTTCGTTTCGGTGGTCACCACCCCCTCGGTAAGTGCGGCGACACCCACAAGAGGTTTTATGGTTGATCCAGGGTTATAACGACCGCCAACCGCTCTGTTAAAAAGAGGGTTGAACGGTGCAGTAAGCGCCGCGCCTACATCTTTGGCATCGAAACTCGGAATATTCACAAGCGCCATGATTTCTCCATTCTTCGGATTGATGGCGATTGCGGCGCCGATATTGCGTCCAAGTGAGGTAAGCGCATCCGAAAGACGGGTATACATAAAATTCTGAAGGTCTCGATCAATATTCGTAAGAAGTGTGTTCCCGGGCTTTGACTCCTGCACCGAACGACGATCTTCTATCTCCCCCTTCGCATTTCTGTAAAAAACCTCCTTCCCATTCGTTCCTCTCAAAAATTTGTCATAATACGATTCGATTCCGGCACGACCGACTTCGTCATCGATAACAAGCGACGCATCACCCTCCATATCGGTGGTATTCACGAGTCCCGTATATCCGAGGATGTGTGAAAACGCAAACGGGATTTCGTGTATGCGTTTAAAACTCGGTTCCACATATACCCCCCTTATGCCAAGTGCCGTGAGTGCTACCAGCTGATTGTGTGTCGCGTCGGCACTGATAAGAAATTTGTCGCTCTGTCCCCAGTCTTTTTCTTCGATGCGTTTCCTCAAATCGTCCCACGGAATATTCATTATCTCTCCGATTTTTTTAAGCAATGTAATGCGTTCTTCGGAAGATTCGGGAAAATCCCGTGGCAAAAGAAATATCTTATTTGCCGGTTCGTTCCGAAGAAGCGGCTTCCCAAAACGATCGAAAATGATTCCCCGGGGTGCCGGCTGTATTTTTTCGTCACTCATGTTCGCCGCCGCCCTTTTTTCAAAAAAATCCCTTTCTCCAACATTCAAATAGGAAAGTTCGGCAAGGAGCCCGAGAAAAAGTATTCCGGCGATTAATATAAAAACACGGAACACCTTATCGGCAACGGGAACCTCAAGAAGATCGGCGTCATCAACCCGATCCGTCAACACATCTTCAAGATGAATATCGGAACGACGTGTCATGATCGAGAAATGCGCCGGGGACGAACGACGGTTTTTGCGACAATACCCCAAATAATCGCCGCATATACTATATTAAAAAATACTTCTTTTATGAAAAACGTATGAAAAAGGAACGAAAAATCGGTGATATTTATTCCATGCTCGTATATGTTTGAAACACCTTCGGAAACCCCATAAAAAATGACGGTACCGAAAACAGTCCACAGAAGAAAATCAATGAGCGCATTTCCCGTCATTTTCTTTCGTAAGAATAACGCGAGTAAAAACACAAAAAGCACGGATCCCATCCAAATTTTAAAAAATGGAAATAAAAATAGCGAAAACAAAAAGAAGAAAAGCCCAAGCGCTATGCCGTACGAAAATTGGATTTTCCCATAAAATACGGGGACGAGAAGAAATACAAGAAAAAAATTAGGATTTATTCCATACACCTCCAATACACGCGACTGTTGCAAAAAAAGAACGAGAGAGCCTCCCGCGCACAAAAGTAAAAAATTTATATACGTTTTCATGGTTACGGAAAATCAACAAGTACCAACACCGAAGCAACGTCCTGTATTTCGTACGGAAGCGCGAGTGTTCCATGTTGCCACACATCATTCGAAGAGGATCCGAGCGACTGCAATGTTCCGAGCAGGACACCAAGGGGAAATTCGGATGCAATATTCGAAACATTTTCCCCGTCGCGTATCAATTCCTCTTTCGAAATAAGTTCAAGAGAAGGAATAGCACCTCCTTGTAATACCGCCTTCGCGCCCGCACTCCCGATATTCACACTGCTTTTCCATTGCGGACTGAATATTGTTTCTACTTCGCTTTGTGTCCGTGCAACAGATTTTATTTTCCCGAACAACACTCCCTCACGCACCATTACTGGCATTCCCGGAGCAATACCGTCTTCTACACCGAGAGAAATAACAACAAGAGATCGATCGTTCGACGGATACCGGGAATACACCGCGGCGGTTTTATAGTGATACACCGAAACTTCACCGGTCTTTTTTTTCAATGCCGATATTTCATTCCGCAATGACTGATTTTCAAGCGTGAGTGCGGTGATTTTTTCCTCGAACGTATGCACATTCATAAGCGACGTAAAAAACGATCGCAAGGGATCGAAAAAACCGGAATTTCTTCCACTATGGAACATGAAAAAAACAACTATGCCGAGAACGGCAACAAAAAATAGTATTTTAAGAAATTTTCTCATGGACAACGATTATACACCGCATCGTTCCCCACGCACTCCCCCGCATTTTACACTGTTCCTCCAAGCTTAAAGCGGGAAAAATTATTTACTACGTGGCTGAAACGATCAAAATTTTCGGCAACAATGCCGGTGCCGCGCGCGATACTTGTGAGCGGCTCTTCCACCATCCACACTTTCACCCCGACCTCTTTTTCGAAAAGTACGTTGATACCCCGAAGAAGACTTCCTCCGCCGCAAAGATAAATGCCGTTCTTGTATACGTCCCCGACAAGCTCCGGCGGCGCGATTTCAATCAAATCTTTGAGTGCTTCCACGAGTGTCTTCAGTGGGCGTGAAAGCCAAAATCTCACCTGCGTATCTTTTATGGTTATCTCACGGGGAAGCCCGCTCAGCATATCCCTACCGCGTACGGTTATCTCAAGACGTTCTCCGAGTGGTACCGCGGATCCGACACCTATCTTTATATCTTCCGCGGTTGGTTCACCGATATGCAACTTCAGTTCTTCGCGTACCGCTCGTATTATTTCCTGATCAAAATAGTCTCCCGCAATTTTGAGCCGTTTTGAAACAACGATTCCATTCATGGAAATAATCGCCATATCGGTCGTTCCGGCGCCGATATCGACAATGAGATAGGCCGTCGGATAATTAATATCAAGCTGGCTTCCGAATGCCGCGGCAAGCGGTTGCTCAATAAGATATACGCTCGACGCACCCGCCTCTTTCAAAAGATCCTCGACGGACTTTCGTTCCACCTCGGTTAAATTCGTCGGAACGCTCACAATACTTCTTGTAATGAACGATCGCGGAAATTTCTCGCTTTTCAGGAATCGTTCGATCATTTCTTTCGCCATATCGAAATCCGCGATAATTCCATTCACTATGGGACGAAGCGCAGTAATATGCGCAGGGGTTCGGGAAAGCATCTTTTTCGCCTCGGTGCCGTGCGCAACAATCCTGTTCGTTCTGTTATTGAACGCAACGATGGACGGTTCATTCACGACGATCCCCTTCTTCTCGAGATATATCTGTGTGGTATGCGTCCCGAGATCGATACCTATGTTTTTTCTTATCAACATACGATTATTTTTTTATCATTTTTAAAAATTCATCAACTTTCAGGAGCGTTGCCTCTTTTTCATTCCGTCGTTTTATCTCGATTTTTTCGTGCGCATACGTCTTCGGACTCACCACAACCCGCCACGGAATACCGACAAGGTCCGCGTCAAAAAATTTCTCGCCCGGAGACACCCCCTTCCGATCGTCATAAAGCACTTCCACACCATCCTTCAAAAGACGATCGTATACTTTTTTACAGAATCCGGACACATCTTTATCCTCCCCATCGATACCAAGAAGATGCACCTGAAACGGAGCCACCGCCTCCGGCCACACAATACCGCGCTCGTCGTGGGAACTCTCTACAATCGTTCCCATAAGTCGCTCAACACCTATCCCATATGATGCCATAATAACCGGTTTCATACCCCCCTTCTCATCCCGAAAAAGAAGCTTCACCGGTTCAGAAAAACGGGTTCCCAGCTTGAATATGTTTCCCACCTCTATGGTTTTTACCTCCTCAATCACCCCATCCTTGCATCCGGGACACGAACTTCCTTTTTTTGCCTTCGAAATCTCCTTATTCTGTGCAAATCCACACAGCCGGCAAAGATACGTGATATCTTCTCCCGCATCGGCAGCCACCATGAATTCGTGCGAGTATTCTTTCGAAAAATCGCCGCCAGATGCTTCCGTCACGAATGCCCGCAATCCGCACCGCGAAAATACGCTCAAATATCCTTTTTTCACTTCATTGTAATACACGTCGAGCGATGCGGTGTCCGCGTGAAAACTATAGAGATCTTTCATTGTAAATTCTCTCCCGCGCAAAAGCCCCGATTTCGCACGTGCCTCATCGCGGAATTTTGTCTGTATCTGATACACCGCGAGCGGCAAATCGCTGTACGATTCAATGACGGGTTTCGCGATAAGTGCGATCACTTCCTCGTGTGTGGGACCGAGCCCCACTTCTTTTCCGGAGTGATCCTTGAACTGATACATGATACTCTCCATTTTTTTCCATCGTCCCGTCACCTCCCACAATGAGCGCGGATGAAGCGCGGGCATAAGCATCTCGGCTCCGAGTTTATCCATCTCGTCCCGGATAATGGACATCACCCGATCACGCACGCGAAATCCCAATGGAAGAAACGCATATACTCCGGACATTATTTTTTCCACAAACCCGCCGCGAATAAGAAGTTGTGCGTTTATTGCAACCTCGTCTTTGGGAAAATCTTTCCGTGTTTTAAGAAATAATTGTGATTGTCGCATACAAAAATATATCTGTATCCTAACAGACAAAATCGGCTTTTACAATTCCTTTTATCAGAAAAACCTCCCGATATCCTGGAATGTCACGAAAACCATAAGTGCGAGCAATAATATAAGCCCTCCCGCATTTATTGCCGTCTGCACACGAACCGACACGGGAGATCTCTTTATCCATTCGATAAAAAGAAGAAGAACGCGTCCCCCGTCAAGCGCCGGAAATGGAACACAATTGAACACCGCGAGATTCAGCGAGATAAGTGCCATAAGCTGGAGAAAAAATACAAATCCAAGATCGCCAGCCTGTTTCGCTATCATAACGATACCGACGGGACCCGAAAGGTTCTTTGCGATCTCCGGAGAAGAAAAAATATTCGAAAGAAGCGTGTAAAATCCCTGGACGATAAACCCGAGCGTTGTTACCGTCTCTTGCGCACCCGAAACAAGCGCCTGAAAAAAATTTTCCTTGGGAATACCGCTCATTGAAATAGCGAGTCCAAGCGATCCCTCCCCCTCGGGCGGCGTTCTCCTGCCGTGCGTCGAAACGGAAATAATTTCTTTTCCCCGCTGGAGTTCCAAAAATAATTCATCCTCTCCCGAATCCACGACAAATTTTTTGAAATCCTCGGAAGAAATCGGATCGTTGATGCGGTCACTCCCATGCGTCACCGTAAGGATGAGATCGCCGGGGCGAATGTCGGCACGCGCCGCCGGAGAATTCACGGCGACATCGGATATACCAAGATGAAAAGGAATACCCATCATGAAAACTACGCTCAATATGACCCATCCGGCAACAATATTCATGCTGATTCCACCAAGAAGAATAAGAGCCCGACGGAAAACGGAAATATCGGAAAACGCACGTTCTTCAATGCTGTTCTCCTCGGATATTTCTTTTGACGTCCCATCCTCGCCGAAAATCTTAACAAACCCGCCGAATGGAAGCGCATTCACGCTATAAAGCGTCTTTCCGAACTTTTTCCCGAAAATGCGGGGCGGAAATCCGATGCCGAATTCATCGACGCGTACCCGAAAAAACTTCGCGGAAAAAAAATGTCCCGCTTCATGGGCGATAATGAGAACGGAAAGTGAGATGACAACAAGAAGTATTTCGGACATTATTATTCTTTTATTTCCTTAATCTTCGATTCGCAGTCGGCATCAACCCCCTCGTTTGCCGCATCAACTATTTTTTGTATGCGTTCCCTTCCCTTGAATCGGTCGTCCTCGCCGCACAGCCCGTCATCAAGCATCTTCTGGATGTCTTTATTCCCTTCATCGCGCACCTGACGTATCTGAATGCGATGCTGTTCGGTAATTTTCTTTACTACTTTTATAAGCTCCTCGCGTCGCTCTTCACTCAATTCGGGAAGAAAAATACGAACAACGTTTCCGTCTACATTTGCGGAAAAACCGAGTGATGCCGATTCGATCGCCTTTGCCACCGCCTGCACCGCGCTTTTGTCCCACACTTGAATATGAATTTCCCGAGGGGGAACAACACCCACCGATCCGAGATGTTTTACCGGAGTGAGCTGGTCGTAGTACGAAACTTTTATATCTTCGACGATTGCGGTATTTGGACGATTCGCCCGCACTCCCCCGATCTCCTTCCGAAACGCGTCGCGCACCGCTTGAATTTGTTTTTCTACCCGCTTAAAAATTTCTTCCATGTTTTTTTTGTAATATAGTTGTAACCGCTTTTTTTTGTAACGACGGATTCAGGTTCAAACGTCTGCATTCGGATTCTTTGGATATAAGTTTCTCAAGTGTTCCGGATGCGCCGCGAACATCCTCACGATATCGCATCTGTATATCTAGATCGATTTCGTCGGCAAGTGATCCCTCACTACGCGTCTCTGTTGCCTTGCCCGGAATGCGCGCTACCGCGATCCCCACTCTTCCGAATGCCTGCGCGGCAATTTCTTTCGCCGTACGTACGTCTACAGTATAGAACATTCTCAGATGATGCTCTATGGCATCTGTCGCAACCCTTGAAAAATATATCTTCGAAAGACGCGATGCGAGAGGTCGAAAAAGAATATCCTCGCTCGGTGCGACAAAAATAATGAGACTGCTTACCGGTGGTTCTTCAACTATTTTCAGAAGTGAGGACTGCGCCTCTTCCGTAAGTGTTTCCGCATCGTCGATAATAGCTATCTTTCTTGGAGACTTGAACGGGTGTTGGGAAAGAAATTTTTTCAATTCCCGCATTTCGTCTATGGAAATATTCCCTTTTTCGTTCTTCGAAAATACACGCGTATCGAGGAGCGACTCCGTGGGAGCGTCGAATGCGCCGTTTTCGAGAAAATTCGCAAATGACACGGCAAACGTACACTTTCCTATGTGCGCGTCGCCGAAAAAAAGATACGCGTGACGAAGTGTGCCCGATATCGCCGCATTTCTGAAATCCTCTTCTTTTGATTCGTGCCCGAGAAGCATATATTATCTTCTGTTCAGAAGCGTTCTCTTATACACGTCAAGATGGTTCAAGATGGTCGCCGTTCCCTTCGCAACACACAAGATCGGGTCTTCGGCGACATATGCCGAAACACCGAGCGCGCGCTTGAAAAATTCATCAAAATCGCGAAGTTGTGAACTTCCGCCGGACATAATAACCCCCTTTTCCATGATATCGGCTGCAAGTTCAGGCGGCGTCACGTTAAAAACGGACTGTACCGAATTCACGATATCGACAAGATGTGGATTTACCGCTTCGGCGATTTCATTTGAATTTATAATAAGATCCTTCGGAAGTCCGGAAGAAAGATCCCTCCCGCGGATTTTCATTTCCGTTTTGTTTCTGTTCGGAATCGCCGTACCGATTGTTATTTTTATATTTTCCGCCGTTCCCTCACCGATAGCGAGCCCGTATTTTTTCTTTATATACTCGATTATGGAATGATCAAACCTGTTTCCCGCGACACGCAGACTCGACCACGCGACAATGCCTCCAAGCGAGATCACCGCCACCTCGGTCGTACCTCCTCCGATATTCACGATCATATTTCCTTCGGAAGAATGGATAGGAATTCCCGCACCAAGCGATGCCAAAAGCGGCTCTTTCACGAGATACACCTCCCGGGCACCGGCCTCCTTCGCGGCATTCATGACGGCACGATATTCCGTTGAGGTGATTCCCGCGGGAACGGAAATGACAACCTCCGGTCTGAATATATTAAAATTTCCGACGCTCTTCGAAATGAAATAACGGAGCATCGCTTCGGTAATGTAATATTCGGCGATCACCCCATCCTTAAGGGGTTTATACGTCACGATATCGTCGGGGGTGCGTCCCACCATTTCCTTCGCCTCGGCGCCAACCGCGAGCACCGTGTTGTCGGGTTTTCGGAGCGCAACCACCGTAGGCTCGTTTATCACTATCCCCTTATCGGGAAGAAACACGAGTGTATTTGTGGTGCCAAGGTCAATGCCTATTTTTCGTACAAACATATTTGTTGTTATATGCACTTACTCTAATATCTATTGCGTTCAAATTCAACTTTTCCGAGGAAAATGGGCTTTGCGGATTATAAAAAAATAATATACCGTAAACATACACACTATGGACCTAAAAAGGAGAAAAATGCTGTATTACTTCTTTGCGCTCATCTTTCTCGTATGTGGAGCATATCTCATCACTTCCACACAGGGACTTGTAATCGATTGGAATAAACTACAACTCGTGAAAACCGGGGGTATTTATCTGAAATTCATCCCGTCGGACGCTTCCGTATTCGTGGATGGAAAACAGGTGGACGAGTCTCCCGGAATACTCAATAGGGGGATACTAATCGATGATCTTGTACCTCGAAAATATCACGTTGCCGTACGAAAAGAAGGAATGCCGCAATGGGAAAAAGACTTCATCGTTACCTCGGGAACGATAACTCCGGCAAGCGCCATACGGCTTTGGAACGGCACGATACCATACGAACGCATTGCAACGGCAACGATCCCTTATTTTTTTTCCGCGGGAAATACGATTATAACGAAAAATGACAAGGGGAACTTGGTTTCTTCCGAGAAAGAATTGCGTGGATCGACGATATTCGCCGGAAGAAGCGATTCAAAGTGGATCGTGACGCAAACGGCAAACGACCAACTGTTCTTCGTTGACGCCGAAAATCCCGAAAGTGCCGTAAATCTCCAGGAAATATTCAACTCGTTAAAGATCAGACAACTGGAACTTCCGGGGATCGTGAAAATAAAAAACGCACTCATTCATCCATTCAGTGAAGAAAAAGTGATCGTGGCGACGGAACAATCTCTTTATACCGTCGATATGAAAAAAATAATGATAGAAAAACTTACTACCAGCACAACGACGATTGATTTTCTTATCGCGCGCGGAGGAAGTGTTTTTGGGATTTCAAAAAACGGAAACGTACAGGGATCGAATCTGATACTTAAAAACGAATTCAACTTTTCAATAGGAACAACGACGATCACGGAAGTGGCAATGGACGATTCCGGATCGCGTATTGCATTTAAAGACGCTGACACATCCCTCTTTCTTTACGAGCGAGGAATGGATTCTCCGGTGAAAATAGGAGCTATGGTAAAAACATTCTCCCTTTCTTCCGACGGAAAGAAGGTGGTGTGGATCAATGGGAACCGGAAAACATTCGTATATTACATCGAAAAAGACGATGGAGACTTAAAGTTGCCGGAAGGAAGCATAACTCAACTTTCCGTCCCTGCAGCATACATACAAAAAGACACGAAGGTGTTTTGGATTCCAAAATTTCCGGCGCACGCATTCATCGAAACCAATGGAGTCCTCGTTGCCCTGGAAACGGATCCTCGGGGCAAAACAAACACGGCAACGCTCATCGGTGAATCACGGAATATATTCCTGGACGACAATATGCGACTTAATGTAATAAAAAACGACGGATCGTTTTTCTCCCTTTCCATTGCGGAAATAAAATAAAGGGTCAATTGACCGACGATCCTTCCGGAACGTCACGCTCGGGTTTCAGGAGTACGATAGCCTCCCCATCGCGTGTCGCGAGGAGCATGCCATTACTTTCGTATCCAAGCATTGTGCGCGGCGCAAGGTTTGCAACAACAACAATCTCTTTTCCCTGAAGAGTTTCGGGCGGATAGGATTTCTTTATTCCCGCGACAATCTGACGCTTTTCTTCCCCCAAAAGCACGGTGAGCTTCACAAGTTTTTCGGACTCCGGAATATCTTCCGCGGTAAGTATTCGTCCAATACGAATATCTATTTTTTTGAATTCTTCGAAGTTAATTTTATTATCCATGGTTTTTAAAGCATTTTTACATTATTTATAGTAAGACCAAAATTCTTTCCGAGATATGCCGCCGCTTTCCTACAATACGCCATACGTTCCGTAAATATCTCGAAATACTCCATCACCGGAACAAACTCCGTATCGATCGAGAGAGTAAGAGAGATTATATCCTTCTCCGCGTCATAGAGAAGTTCCGAGGATGTTGTGGCGTAGTTTACCCTATCGTGGATATCTTTCCGTGTCTCTTCTATCGATTGTGTGCGTACGCGGGAGCGGTGAACATCCGATTTGTCGGCGATGACGACAAGCGCCGCTTCGGGATTCGTGAATTTCATTTCTTCCTTGTCGTGATTTGCTATCGCCTGCACTATTTTCATGCATGCTTCGGCGTCCATATCCACGGAAAATATCTGGTGAAAAAGCAGTGCCCCCCAATAGTGATGCTGTGTTCTTCCCATAAAATTCCCCATATCGTGACAAAATGCCGCCATCTGAGCGCGTTCTCTCACTCCCGTATCTAATCCCAAAGCGTCACTCATACATCCCACACGTTCGGCAACGAGTGAAACGTGACGTATTCCATGTTCCGTATATCCGAGAACATCAAGGGCTTTATCGCTCTCGGCAATACATTGGAGCACCTGTGGGTTTTTCTTCACCATATCAAGCGTTATTTGATTCATATTGAGTATAGAATATCAGAATGGCACGAAAGTTGCACTATTCGGATTTTTCCGTGTGATGTCCAAAAAAACCCTCTTTCTTCATGACTGCGTACATGCGCCGCACCGACGACTCATCGGAATTGATGTGTCGCGCACATGCAGAAATATTCATGCGCCCTCCTCGAGTTATCGCATACCTTAAGATGCGTCCGCGGAGTTCCCTCTCCGATCCTCGAAATACGGATTGTTTTTTATATACCGCACTTTTTCTATTCGGATTTTCACGATTGTTTTTTCCGAGCCAGGACCCATAATCCATAAGCGCGTAATACCACTCACGCGGATTTTTTTTATCGAGCGTTTTCTCCACAAGATCCAATATCTCGGTCTCCGCTATTTTTCTTTTCGTATTGCGGAAAAAATAATGGATAAATACCCTGCGAATATTCGTTTCTACGAAGACGACCGGCGCGTTGAACACAAACGCGGAAAGCGCGCCGGACGTACCGCGTCCGATCCCGGGAAACGTTTCCAGAATATGTCTCTCGAAGGGAAGTCTTCCTCCGTACTTTTCAACGATCCGCGTCGCGGTTTTTTTGAGATATAACGCGCGGCGATTATATCCGAGACCGCTCCACGCCGCGAGTACTTCGGAAACGGGGGCGTTTTTAAGTGAGGAAAAAGAAGGAAATTTTTTCAGGAACGGCGTATATTTTTTGAGAACGCGATCCACCTGGGTCTGTTGCAGCATCATCTCGGAAATAAAAATATCGTACGCACGATGTGTATCGCGCCACGGAAGGGCACGGCGGTTTTTTTTATAAAAAACAGATACGCACGTTCGAAAGGCGCGTATCTTTTCTGGAGATAATTTCATACGAAAATGTCTCTGTGGCTTCCTAGCCTGTCGTTGGGGTATTTTCCTTCTGATCCCTATTTTTATTCGTATTTATTCCGAAAATCTTATATATAAAACAAAAACCGAACATCGATTCAAAGATAAAGATCAGTCCAAGAATAAAAATAATTACCGAAAACACATTCGATCCGACATAATCGTTCGCGGCAACAAAAATGAGAACAAGTCCCACAATGCCACGAATGATTTTATCCACTGTCCCTATGTTTTTTTCCATAATAACAGCAACAAACGACCTTTCCTTCAGTATAACAAAACCCGCCCCCTATACACACATGAGGGCGGGTTGCTTTACGCGAAAAGCGGAAGGCGCAAGCTTATTTCCTTGCTTTCTTAACCTTCGATTTTTTCACGGCCTTTTTTGCCGTTTTCGGTTTGCTGACTTTCTTTTTTGCCATATTCTTTTTTTTAAGGTTCGACCTTTCGCGGTCACACTCGCGAAGCGCTCCCGCACGTTGAAGAATGTCGAAAACATTCTTTATATACCTTAATTATAACAAAAAAAATTTGTGGATAACTTTTTTTATACCAAAAAAATCACCCAAGATGGTAATTTTTTTGTGAAATTTATTTTTTGACGAAAATTTTCTCCGCGTCTTCCCTCGAAATCAGATTTCTTTTCCGTATTTCTTCGTCGATAATTTTACGCACGAGATTTTCTATCTCTTTTTTACTTGCTTCCGCCTGTTTCATGAGCCCAGAAAGCTGATCCGGGGTCATGTTTTTCATAAGATCCGACGCCACTTTAAATTGATCGAACATACTCATAATTATTTTTATTGTTCCGTTATCTCAACCGATTTTACGATCACGGGAGTGACCGGAGACGACCCCTCTCCGTATGGTTTCGTCGGCGCAGAAGCAATCGCATCAACTACATCCATACCCGCCTCGACACGTCCAAATATCACATAATCCTTTCGAAGTCCGACATCGGCATGCATGATAAAGAACTGGCTTCCGTTGGTATTTGGTCCCGCATTTGCCATTGCTACAGTACCCCGCGTATACTCCCCCTCAAACGGCTCATCATTGAATGTATATCCCGGACCTCCCGTTCCATCCCCCTTCGGGTCGCCGCCCTGTATCATGAATCCTTTTATGATGCGGTGAAAGATCGTATTTGCATACAATCCGCTCCGCGCGAGCGAAATGAAATTACTTACGGTAATCGGCGTTGCGCGTGCCGTAAGAGCAATGTGTATATCTCCTTTGTCGGTATGAAGCACCGCTTTATACGTTTTCGTCGTATCAACAAGTGCAAACGGCAATACACCATTTTTCTCCTGATTCATTACAATTTCTTTTCCTTTTTCTGCTGGCGCGACCACTTCGTCTTTTTTCTCACTGACGAACCACCAGATCCCAAAAACAACCACTAATAAAATTAAAATCGGTATTATCTTTTTCATTCTATATATAATAGAGGAAAATTAAAAAAATAAAAAACTCCGGAATTCCGGAGTTTCGTTATAAAAATTACAAATACACGATCTCTATGCCAAGCCTTATAGCCTGTTCATGCTCCCACGACGCTCCGAATGATGTTTCCCAGCGAGGAATGAAATATAATCGTTTAATGAGACCCGATTCAAAAATAGGAAGATAGAACTCAACAAGCACTTGATCGCCGCCTCGATACCACTCTTCCTTTTTTAATCGTTGCATCGGTTCTTCAAACGGCATTTGATCAAACACATTTTTTCCATCACGTACAAGTGCCTGTATAAAATTACCGAATATTTTCAAATTCATCTCAAGACTTCCCGTTCCTCCAGTTGCGATTGGACCACACGCCTGTACAATAGGCTGCGGCATTTTGCGTATAACACGAAGTGCGATTTCGGAGAGCTCAATAAAATTCCGTGCGCGATTAATATAATCCAGATCTTCCTGTGTGTAGTATTTGTTTCTCATATACACATTCTCCTGTAAAATTGCTTCTTTTGTTATACACAATACCGGAATTGGGGTCAAAACAAAAATCCCCCGAAGGGGATTTTTCTCTAACGTTTTCTCCAATGATGCGTCGTTCCGTTTTCACGGAACTCCCACAAACCCATCGGTTCGTGAACTCCGCGTTGGGGAGGGGCTCATTTCCCGCCCCTCCCCATCTCCCCTCCCTCACAGCAGTGGAGAAAAACAAAAATCCCCCGAAGGGGATTTTTCTCTAACGTTTTCTCCACTGCTGCGGTCTTCGTGCCTTACGGCTTCCGTATTTCTTCCGTTCCACCATACGGGGATCTCTTCGAAGATACCCTAGTGATTTGAATTTACTGCGATATTCGGGAGACATTTCGACAAGCGCGCGCGAGATACCAAGCCGCACCGCTTCCGCTTGAGCACCGACACCGCCGCCCTTCGCAAGCACCGTCGTATTGTAGGAAACCTCAATGGAAGAAAAAGGAGCACACACGGAAATTCTGTGTTTCGCACTCGGAAAATATTTCTCGAACGAAACTCCGTTTATCTCGATATGATATGATCCCTTCTTCGGTTCGGATGTGTATACACGCACACGGGCAATCGCGGTTTTTCTGCGTCCGATCGCCTCGATATATTTTTCCTTTACCTTCGAAACGGGGGGCTTTGCTCGTACAGGAGCCTTTGTTTTTTCTTTTGTTGTGTGTTCTTTTTTCTCCATATGATTATTTTTCGATGATGAGCCGCCGAATGCGTTTCGCGCGCAATTTGTTTTTCGGAAGCATCAAATTCACGGCATGACGCAACACCCATTCAGGATTTTCATCAAGTGTATCGCTCAATTTCTTCTCTTTTAAATGCCCGAGAGGTCCCGCGTGTTTGTAGTATATTTTCTGCTCGTATTTTCTCCCCGTCACCACCATCTTTGATATATTCTTTATATGAACGGTGTCGGTACCGGAAACTTTCGGATCATACGACGGATGCGTCTTTCCCTGAAGGATAACGGCGATATCGGAAGCGAGTCTTCCAAGTTTTTTGTTTGTTGCGTCAATTACGTGTTCCATATTATACAAATTCTATTGTTGCCATCTTTGAAGCGTCGTTTTTTCTCACGCGCATATGTTTCACTATACGGGTATATCCCCCTTTCCGATCCTTAAACCGCGGGGAAAGATCATGATATATCTTATACGCCGCCTCCTTCGAAAGTTTTGTCATAAGAAAGCGCAACGCCGCCACGTTCTGTTTTTTCCCGTGCGTCACGAGCCGTTCCACGAGCGGCTTCACTTCTTTCGCGCGCGCTTCGGTGGTGCGAATATGCTCCTTCATCACAAGATTACTCGCGAGTATCCTCATGAATGATCTGCGCGGACCGCGCTTTAAACCTAATTTTCTTCCTTTTTTCAGATGACGCATACGTTAAAATCTTTTTATTTTTTTGCTGTTTTTTTCTTCTTTTCTTCCTTTGCTTCTCCCGCATGTGTTTCGGTCACTTCCACATCAAGTATCTTTTCGAAGTGGTCTTTCAGGATGCTCGCGGCTTTATGCACCGCTTCCGAAGGCGTAATCGAACCATCGGTTTCAACTTCCATCTTCAGACGGTTATAATCGGTTCTGTCTCCAACGCGCATGTTCTCCACATCCGCGGACACGCGAACCACCGGAGAAAATACCGCATCAAGGACGATGGTACCGACGGACAATCGCTCCACAGTGCGCACTTCCGAAGGGACGTACCCGAGTCCTTTCTCCACTGTGAGCTCCACCTCAAGATCGGCGCTCTTTTTTGTGAGTGTCGCAAGGTAAAGATCGGTGTTGATCACCTGTACGAGCGATGTGGATTGAATATCTTTCGCGGTAACTTCCTTTTCCGCTTTCGTCTTCAAAAGAAGTGTCTGGGGTTGGTCTGCAAAAAAATGGAAACGAACCTTTTTCAGATTGAGACTGAATTCAACGATATCTTCAAGCATTCCCGGAAGCGTTGAAAATTCATGATTTACGTTTTTTATCTTTATCTGCGTGATTGCCGCACCTGGTAACGAAGAAAGGAGTGTTCGCCGAAGCGCGTGTCCCAATGTCGTTCCATAGCCGGTATACAAACCCTCTATCTCAAAAACACCGACATTGTCCTTTTCCGACACTTTGTGTATTTTTACCGAATCACTTAAATAGGTGTATTGCATATTTTTTAAAAAAATTACCTCGCAAAGAATTCTCCGACGAGATTTATATCGAACGGGAACTGTGTTTCCCGGGATGAGAATTCCTTAACGCACTGACCTTTTGCATCCTCAACACTTGTTATTTTGAGCCACGACGGCGGCGTGTGTTTTTTAAGATGCTGACCGAGATCTTCAAAAAGTTTCAATTTCCTTGATTCGGAACGCACCGAAACCACATCCCCAACTTTCACGTGAAATGAAGGAATAGTAACCTTCCTTCCGTTCACGGTGATGTGCCCATGCGAGATAAGCTGTCGTGCAATACGCGGCGACATCGCAATACCGATGAGAAACACAACGCGATCAAGCCGGTGTTCCAAAGTGCTCATGATCTTTTCCTTTTCCTTACCCTTGAATAACGTCACCATCTGTCGATTGGTCAGTCCGTACATAAAACGAATGCGCTGTTTCTCCTGAAGCTGTTTTGAATAATCCGATCCCGCGCGCTTACGCTTCTGCCCATGGGGTCCCGGACGATACGGACGACGCACCATAACGCATTTCGGCGAATTACAACGGTCCGCTTTCAGAAAAAGCTTCGTACCGAGCGATCGTTCTCTTTTTTCTTTGATTGGTTTCATAAATTATACTCTTCGCACTTTTGGTGGACGCGGTCCATTGTGGGGAATCGGCGTCATATCCTTGACCGATAATATGTTGAATTTTTTTGCACCGAACGTACGGACCGCGGAGTCGCGTCCCTTCCCGACTCCGGAAACGTACACATCCACGTTAAAAGGACCGGTTTTTTCAAGTTTTGCGGCGATTGCTTCGGCAACTTTCGATGCCGCGAATGGCGTCGATTTCTTCGGTCCCGAAAAACCGATCGAACCCGCGGACATCCATGTTACCACGTTTCCGCGATCATCGGTTACCGTGATGATTGTATTGTTATACGAGGCATTTATGTAGATCCTTCCCTTTTCTATCTTATGACGTCCTCCCTGACTCGCTTTCTTTTCGGCGGTTGCTTCAACTTTTTCGGATTCCGCAATAAGTTCCTCTTTTGTTTTTTGTGCTACTTTTTTCTTTCCCATAATTTTAGATTACTTGAGTTCAACTTTTCTCTTTCCGCTTCCCGCCGTTTTTCTCACGTTGCCGCGAATGGTGCGTGAATTTGTTTTTGTCCGCTGTCCGCGCGAAGGAAGACGCTTCGTGTGCCGTGTCCCACGATAGCTCTTAATGTCGCGCAAGCGCCCAATATTCTGCCGAACCATTTGGCGCAATTCTCCTTCGATCTTATAACTCTTATCGAGAATTGATTGTATCTTATTCACCTCATCCGGGGTAAGCTCTTTCGCTTTCTTGTCGGGATTTATCTTTGTATCATGAAGAATTTTTTTCGCCAAAAAGGGACCGACGCCGTATATGTACGGCAACGAAACGCTTATCTTTTTATCATCTGGTATGTTGACACCGCTTACACGCATAATGTTTTTTATCCTTGTCGTTGTTTATGTTTTGGATTCTTTTTGCAAATGACGTAAAGTTTACCGCCTCTGCGAACGGTTTTACAATGCTGACATATTTTCTTTACCGATGCACGAACTTTCATCCCGTTAGAAACAGGCCGCGATTAAACGAACTGGTTGTATTTTCTTTGAATTACGACTTGTGTTTTTTGCATTTTATTTTTTATCCCATTAGCAACCCGCAATCGCGGTTTCTCACGGGATTCATATGATTATAATCGTCTCACAATTCTTGCCCGTCGATCGTTTATATTCGGCATTTCGAGCGAGACCCTGTCTCCCGGAATTATTCTTATGCGGTGCAATTTCATCTTTCCTGCCGGATGCCCGAGCACTTCTCTCGATTCCCCGTTGGAAATTATTTTGACCCTAAAAATCAACCCAGGTAAAGCCTCTTCGACAATACCCTCGATGCGAACGAACTTTGAATTATTTTCCATCTATTAAATTCACATACATTCTTATAAAAAAACGGCTCCCTGTCAACCCCATAGTAGAAATTCAGTCATTTATACCCCAAAACAGCACAATAATATCACACCAACAGAGATGACACACAAAGTTCGAAAATACTGGAAATTACTTACCGAAGGCATATTGAATTTTCACTACGGGGTCAACCCCATAGCCATTTTGGTTCTCTGTATAGAGAGAAAAAACACTCCTCCCCGCATACGCGGGGAGGAGAGAGTAGGTCATAAGCCGGATTCTGTTTAAACGATAATTTATCTGGGTCCTCAATTACTTTCGGACTCAAGCGACTCTTCCATGGTATTTTTTGGATACCGACGGACACGGTCTTGCACTCGGATAAGGATTTAGCCGTTTCACCTCCGTATTTCTATCCCTATAACGGAGTTGGACCTGCTGCGCTGGGATTGGGTCCCCCGTGGCTTTCGCCGTGGGCGTCACTGTTCGCACCTCTAAGATCACTCTCGACGGGCGTTACCCGCTACCCTTGTCAATGCGGAGCACTGACTGAGTGTCCGGACTTTCCTCCCCCACACCAATAGCAAATATTTTCTCGAATCGTTCCTGATAATTCACCATTGGTGTGGGGGCTATCGTCTGACCTACTTCTATAATTATACAACAAAAAAGTATTTCACACAAGACGCGCATCCAGCGCCCTATTTACAAGCCCATCCGCAACTTTATTTTTTTCGCGCACTATATGCGTGAAAATCACTTCGAGAAAATCCTGTTTTAAATTCCATACTTCTATGAAAAGCGGCTTCATATCTTCGTCCTTTACTTTATACATTCCGTTCATTTGTTTTATTACAAGTTCGCTGTCGGAACGAATCTCCACAACGGACGTTTTACACGTGGCGCTTCCCAAAAGCTGCCTTGCTTTTTTTAACGCAAAGATAATCGCGGTATATTCGGCAACATTATTTGTCGTGACGCCGATCTCTTCTCCATAATGCTTTTCGAGATCGGGAAACGAAACTCCGATCGCCGCCGGCCCGGGATTCCCACGCGCACCACCATCGGTATAAATGATTATTTTGTTTTTGTTTGTCATATTAATCATTAAAGCACATCGGGCCGGGAAAGGGGTCGGGAAAACGGGAGTTTTCCCGTGGCGGAAGTATTGAAACCGCAGGGTTTCAAAGAGCGAAGCGATGGTCCGTGATTCCCACGCGCACCACCATCGGTATAAATGATTATTTTGTTTTTGTTTGTCATAACTATATATTAAATTATTTCAAAATTTTCCACGGAAACTCTTCTTCCGACCTGAAACCGAACCCCGCGGATCGTGTATGCCCTCCCCCACCGTATTTTTCCGCGATTTTCGATACATCAACTGTTCCGTCGGAACGAAGCGAAACGTGGATCTCTCCACCGGAATCGCGCCATACAATAGCCGCAGGGGGAAGCTTCTTCAAAAGTGCGTTCGCGACTTCCGAATTCAAAATCGAAGAATTCACCGCAAGTATATGCATTCCCTCAAAGGTCACCGGAATCGCACTTCCCACCATTTTTTCTATTATCTTCTCTTCATAGAGGGAAATAATCTTTCCTTCCGCTATTATTTTCTTTTTCCCCGAACCGGATTCAATCGTTTTCGCAAAAACATCCCACACTGAAAAATCAAACGCGCGGAGAGAAAGCGCGGAGATGATCTCGCGGGTATTCGGAAGTTGCCATTTCCAAAGATCGATATCCTCAATGTGTTCAAGGAGTTTCGGAACGGATTTTTTCGGATGAAAATAGCGCCACGTGAGAACCGCTCCGGAATGATCGTTATCGAATATATTGCCGGGAAACAACTCCGTATCTTCTTTTTTACTTATATGATGGTCGATAATCGTAAGCGATTCGTTATATGTGCGGATTTTTTTCTGGACGGAAACGGGATAGCTTAGGTCGACCGCGTATATAGCCCTTTTTTTTGGAAATGTTTTAGGAAGCGTCTCCGGATCGAGCGCAACATATTCAGCGGCATCACCGAACTTCTTCCATGCCGCCCACGCCGCGCCGAATCCGTCCGAACAATTTTTGTGATAAAACACCAATATTTTTTTCATTGTTTTTTGTTTTTTTCCAACGCAACAATGCCTGGTAATTTTTTTCCACTCAAATATTCAAGCATTGCCCCACCACCCGTTGAAAGAAAAATGTTTTTCGGTACCGGATGCGTCGACCGCAAAAGACGAAGCGAGGTTATTGTCTCTCCTCCCCCGACAACGATATGGGCTTTTTTATTCTTAAATATCGCCCGCCACATTTTTTCCGTACCATGGGAAAATGCTTCTTTTTGGAACAATCCAAAGGGACCGCTCCACACTATGGTACGTGCCGATGCGATAATTTTTTCATACCGCGCGATCGTTTCCTGCCCTATATCCAGTATGGCACCGCGAAACATAACCGTGTCCAGGGGAAGCATTACTTTTTCCGAGGAAAGATAGGGGGTTATTTTTCGAAATACGCTCGTATCAACAAGTGAATTTCCGATGGGGATTCCTTCCGCAGCGAAAAGCGTGTTTGCGGCACCACCTCCAAGAAGAAACATATCCGCCGGTTTTGAAAGATTCTTGAGAATATTTATTTTATCGAAGATCTTCGCACCACCAACTAGTATCACAAAAGGATGCTTTGGTTTTTGAAGTATCGCAGAAAGATTCTTTATTTCTTTTTCCAAAAGCAACCCTCCGTATGACGGCAGATAATCGGTAATCGCCACGACGGACGCATTTGCCCTGTGGTTCACCGCAAACGCATCGTTCACATACACATCCGCACATGCGGCAAGTGCCTTCGCAAAACTCGGATCATTCGTTTCCTCACCGGAAAAAAAGCGGATATTCTCGAGAAGAACGATCTTTACGTCTGATTTTTTAACCGCTTTTACGAGTGCTCCCACACGATACGCGGAAATAAAATCAACCGCCTCTTCCGTCCGTTTCGCTATTGCCGGAGCGAAAATATCCAAAGATGCATCGTGTGTGTGGTGTTTTGGACGACCGCGATGGCTCACAATGACTATCTTTTTCGCTCCATTTCTTATAAGGAAAGAAAACGTGGGAATGACCGCCTCAAGACGAAACATCTCCTTCCCCTTTTCAAAGTCGGCATTCAGATCGATGCGAACCAAAAATGTTTTTCCGACTATATTTTTTTTCTTTAATTTTGAAAGTAGTTTCATAAAAAGATGATCTAGTCGGTTACGAGGGGTACAAATGAAAATCCGAAAAATATCCTTTCCTCGAAAAGGTCCGCGCTCTTCTTTTCGAGCAATACGATGGCATCGTCTATCGGAGCCACTATCCTTCCTCCAACACGCACCTGTTCTTTCCACGCATCGGGAATTTCATGGACTGCGGCGGCGGCAATAATTTTGTCATATGGCGCACCATCGGGAAAACCGCGCGATCCGTCGCCGGTATACACCGCTACGATGGAAGCACTGCCGAATCCATATATGTCAACATGTTCTTTCGCGATTGCGGCAAGTTCGGGTATTCGTTCGATTGCGACAACGTATGGGGTCGCTTTTTTTGTTTCTTTTTGAGTATTCTGTGTAATATCATAGTCGAGTGGACGCACGAGTTCGGCGAGAAGTGACGACTGCCAACCCGATCCCGCACCGACATCGAGAACATGCTCTCCCCGTTGTGGTTCAAGAAGTTCAAGCATAAATGCGACGGTAAGCGGTTGCGAAATCGTCTGTCCAAATCCTATCGAAAGCGGTTCGTTGCGGTATGCGAATCTTTTTTCCACTTCGGGTACAAATTGCGCTCGATCAATTTTCAAGAACGCATCGATAATCGCTGGTGTTTTTAGATATCCTTCGGACACAAGTGATTGTACAAGATCCTCGTTCGTCATTGATGTTTATTTTACTGCATTTTTTAAAAATCGGACAGATAATAAAAAACCGGGGTGTTTCCCCGGTTTGGTTTTATATAAATTATACTGGCAAATATCTTGTGATATTGTCGATCATATCCTCTATGTACGGAGCAAATTTTCCCTGATCATATGTAACAAGACCAGGAGCAGGACGCAGTAAAAGCTCGTCCTTGCCACGTAATATAGGACTCTTGCATTTGTATGCCTGGAGAAATTGCCATGGAATGAACTCAACCGTGATTCCTCTTCGGTTGTCGAATTCAACAAGTGTATACATTACTTCGGAAACATACCCATCGGCCAATTCCCATCCAGATTGTGTTGCTGAGGCAGGAAGCTGAATGAGCCACTTACCGAATTCCTGTGCCATCCAAGTAGAGTGTTTATCGCCACCAAATGTAACGTGCAGATCGGATGCCGAATCAGCCATATTTCTGAGCCACAATCGCTGTGCATCAACCGGAGTACGTTTTCCGCGTTTCTGCCATACGTGTGTGATTCCGAATTTGAAACCACAACTTACATCCGCAAAATACGGATATACAATGATGTCACCATCGTGCGGATTTTTTGAATTTATTCGGCGGATTCTACTCACCGTCATCGCGCGCTCCAATTTCAAAAGACGTCCGTTGACATGTTTTCTGTCCTTTATGAAACCGCGTAAATACGCTTCGAGAGGATATAAGAGGTTTTGTCCAGTCATATCGACTCCCTTGGTATTCCACTCGTGGTTTCCATGCCATGCGGCAAAGTCCTTGAGATTCGGTGCGGAGGTGATAAGCGGCATTTGCAACGCTTCGGTAAAACGTAACTGTGAGTCAAGACTCACAAGTCGCAACGGTCTATTTTCCGAAGGCATGCTCCAATAATTCAATGCCTGAAGAACATCTCCGTTCTCATACAAACGATCAGCTTTCCTTTCAAAAAGTGCATAATCAAGGTATTTCAATTCCAATTCAGGCTGCATGGTAATACTTCCATGTTGTGTATCGGTCAAAATCGCCATAACTTCTCGCTTATGCGGCTTTCCTTTCTGTTCTTGTATTACTTTTTTTACCTCTTCGTTCAATAACCTGAATCGTACACGACCGTCTTTCAAGAATTCGATTTCAGGAGCTCCGGCAGTAGCGGGAGATTTTCTGAATGTATTCTGACGGTGTGATTTCGAGGAAAGAATATGAGTAGAGAATGTTTCTTTTTTGTATGCGGCAGCATCAAGCGCCGTCTGCATACCAGGAAGCGTGCCAATCCAGTGTTCCTGAAAATGCGTCATGAAAAAGAATTCCTGCTGCGCATCAAGAAGCACATCCGGTAATTTTTCTCCACGCGCACCAAGGTGTCGCATCACCGCTTCAACGGTAAATATTGGGTCA
>JAJZPU010000044.1:4481-6019 GCA_021811055.1 bacterium | reverse complement strand
TATCCATGAAATTTCGCATGGATTTGTCGCCGAAGAGTTGGGGGACGATACCGCGCGGCGTGCCGGGAGGCTTACGCTGAATCCCATTCCACACATCGACCCGTTCGGATCGATTCTTCTTCCTCTCGTACTTTCTCTTTTTCCGGGTGGAATCGTTCTCGGGTGGGCAAAGCCGGTACCTTTCAATCCGCTCCATTTCAGAAATATAAGAAGGGGGAGTATGCTCGTCGCGCTCGCCGGTCCGGTAAGCAACTTGTTGCTTGCGGGAATATTCGCGCTTATTGCGAGGGGTATCCTTTTTTTTGGACTCCTGGACCTTTTGTTTGTTATCCCGTTCTTGAAGGTCATTATCGTGTTGAATATAGTGCTTGCCGTTTTTAATCTTGTGCCTATTCCGCCGCTCGACGGATCGAAGGTTCTCTTCTATTTTCTTCCGCGGCGCATGGAGCGTGTAGAGATGCTTTTCGAACAATACGGGTTTTTTATACTCATACTTTTTATCGTTTTTGGCGTGGATTTCATCCATCCGATTATCGAGGCGGTGTATCGTTTTTTTGTCGGCGCGTAGAAAGAGAAAAGGGTTGACATACGAGCATACTATGCCTTATTCTTAAACCTGCTGCTTCTGCAGTATTGTTTTTATGCCTACCGTATACCAACTTATAAAGAAAGGAAGGAAGAGCGCGAAAAAGAAGGACAAGACTCCGGCGCTCCGTTTGTATTTTAACTATCTTCTCAATAAACCGGTGGATTCCGCGTCTCCGTTCAAACGGGGCGTGTGTCTTAAGGTGTTTACCACGACTCCGAAAAAGCCGAACTCGGCACTTCGAAAAGTCGCACGTGTGCGTCTTACGAATGGCATGGAAGTCACGGCGTATATTCCGGGAGAGGGACATAACCTTCAGGAACACTCCGTGGTGATGATTCGTGGCGGACGCGTAAAGGATCTTCCCGGTGTCCGCTATCACATCGTCCGCGGCGTGCTCGACACGCAGGGCGTGAACGCGAGAAAACAGCAGCGTTCGAAATACGGAGCGAAGAGAGCAAAAAAATAATTTTTAATATTCAACATTATGCGTAAGCGCAGCAGCTATAAAAAAAATGAATTGGTAAGCGACCACGTATACAAACGTGTCGATGTGTCGCGGTTCGTGAGTTATCTCATGCGCGACGGAGAAAAATCGGTTGCCGAAAAGGTGTTTTACGCGGCACTCGAAGAAGCGAAAAAAACCACAAAAATGGAGGGACTCGAAGTTTTCGAAAAAGCGATGACGAATGCGTCGCCACTTCTTGAGGTTGTTTCAAAGCGCGTTGGAGGCGCGAACTATCAGGTGCCGCGTGAAGTACGTCCCGCGCGGAAGTTCTTTCTTGCGGCGCACTGGATCATCGATGCGGCACGAAAGAGAAAAGGAATGCCCATGGCGAAAAAACTTTCCGAGGAATTGGTGGCGGCATCGAAGAACGAGGGAAGCGCGATAAAGAAAAAACAGGATATGCACCGCATGGCGGAAGCGAACCGCGCCTTTGCGAGCTTCGTA
>JAJZPU010000044.1:0-4381 GCA_021811055.1 bacterium | reverse complement strand
ATGGCACGGCAATATCCAATTGAAAGAGTGCGCGACATTGGCATTGTGGCGCATATTGATGCGGGAAAAACAACCACGTCGGAGCGGGTCCTTTTTTATACCGGCATATCCCATAAGATCGGCGAGGTGCACGAAGGTGCTGCGGTCATGGATTGGATGGAACAGGAGCGCGAACGCGGCATTACCATTACTGCTGCGGCGACGACCTGTTTTTGGACACCGACGTATATCGATCGATCGTCACCCGATGTGAAAAAACACGAATATCGTATCAATCTTATTGATACTCCCGGACACATTGATTTCACCGTTGAGGTGAAACGCTCACTTCGCGTGCTTGATGGCGCGGTCGTAGTGTTCGACGGCGTCGCGGGTGTGGAACCGCAATCGGAAACGAACTGGCATTATGCGGACGAATATCACACGCCGCGTATTTGTCTTATCAATAAACTTGACCGCATGGGGGCGAATTTTGAGAACAGTTTAAAGTCCATTCACGAGCGACTGACGCCGAACGCGATCGCGCTCCAGTGGCCAATCGGAGAGGAGGGGGGATTTTCCGGCGTCATCGATCTTATGATTATGAAGGCGTATAAATTCGAGGGAGAACACGGCGAAAAAGTCGTGCAGTACGACATTCCCGAGGAATTGCGGAAAATCGCCGAAGAAAAAAGACACGTCATGGTGGAAAAGATCGCGGAAACCGATGATGCACTTTTGAGTGACTATCTTGAAGGAAAAGAAATTCCGGTGGAACGTTTGAAAAAAGCGCTTCGCGCCGCAACGATTGCGAATACGATCGTGCCGGTATTTGCGGGCACCGCACTTCGCAACAAAGGAATCCAGCTCGTGCTCGACGCGGTGGTGGAATATCTTCCTTCGCCCGCCGATATGCCTCCGGTCAAAGGATTGAATGCAAAACACGAAGAAGAGGAACGACATGCAAACGACGATGAGCCGTTGGCGGCGCTTGCGTTCAAGATCGCATCGGATCCGTTCGTGGGATCACTCACGTTTTTCCGCGTATATTCGGGAGTGTTGAAGAAGGGAAGTTATATCCTTAACGCGACGAAAGATTCACAGGAACGTATCGGGCGCATTCTCCGTATGCACGCGAATCACCGCGAGGAAGTTGATGAAATTTATGCGGGAGATCTCGGAGCTATCGTGGGACTCAAAAATACCGGTACGGGAGATTCACTTACCGATCCCGACCGATCGCTTATTCTCGAAAAGATTGTTTTCCCCGAACCGGTTATCGGTATTCGCATCGAACCGAAAACGAAAGCCGACCAGGAAAAAATGGGTATTGCGTTGCATCGTCTTGCCGATGAGGATCCGACGTTCCGCGTGAGTGGTGACGCGGAAACGGGCGAGACCATCATCGAAGGTATGGGAGAACTTCATCTCGACATCATCGTCGATCGCATGAAGCGTGAATTCAGCGTGGAAGCGAATGTGGGACGTCCGCAAGTCGCGTACAAAGAAACGATTCTGAAGCTCGCCGAGGGAGAGGGAAAATATATAAAGCAATCCGGTGGACGCGGACAATATGGACACGCGAAGATAAAGATAGAACCCCTTGAACGTGGGAAAGGATTCGAGTTCGTGAACGCGATAAAGGGAGGCTCCATTCCGCAGGAATATATTCCGGCGGTGGAAAAGGGTATCGAAGAGGCAACCCGAAAAGGTGTTGTCGCGGGATATCCGATGGTTGATGTGAAAGTGACGCTCTACGACGGATCGTTCCATGAGGTGGACTCTTCGGAAATCGCATTCCAGATCGCGGGTGCCATGGCGTTCCAGGAAGGCGCGAAACTCGCAAAGCCGGTCATCCTTGAGCCGATCATGAAGGTGCAGGTGATCACTCCGGGAGACTTCATAGGAGATGTTACGGGTGACCTGAGTTCGAAGCGCGCGAAGATAAACGAAATGGGAGAACGCGGTATCGCGCGTCTTATAAACGCGGAAGTGCCGCTTTCCGAAATGTTTGGCTACGTGACAAAGCTTCGATCAATGACGCAAGGACGCGGTTCGTTCAATATGGAATTCAGCCATTATGCGGAAGCGCCGGGCAATATCGCTCAGCAGATCGTGGAAGGAAAGAAAAAATAATACGCTTTTGTGTTTGTGCGTCGCTTCAATGAAGCGGCGTTTTTTTTGATGTATAATTACCTTCATGGGAATAGTACGGATATCCATCGTGTTTGTGCTCGCGATATTTCTCGGGTGGGGGATCTACGGACTCGTGGGGGAGCACTCGACCCTGAGTGGCGAGGTGCGTGCACTTCAGGAAAAAAAAGACGCCGCGAAAGAAGAAAACACTTCCGTTTCCGAAGAAATTGATTTTTTAAAGGACCCCCAGAATCGCGTGAAGGTACTCAAGGAACAAACAAACGTGGTGGCACCCGGAGAGAATCTGATTATTCTCGTATCGCCGCACGCTTCGTCTTCCGCGACCAGTTCCGAAGAAAAAAAGGAATAAAAATGATTGACGGATCGTTGTGTAATAGGCAAGAATAGAGAACACATGTTACGTGGGCCCCGTTAGAAATTCACACGGGGCGAAGGAGCGATATTTAAAAGATTAAAATCTTAGATTAAAGTTATTTCTAACGGGGCGGGATTGGTTCAGTGGTAGAACGCGACCTTCCCAAGGTTGAGACACGGGTTCGATTCCCGTATCCCGCACAAAAAAAGACCCCGAGAGGGGGTCTTTGTGCTGGATACGCAACACACTTGAGTGTGTTGCGTCGGGAATCGAAGGACGGAGCGATGTGCATTCAGCAGAATGCACCGCGAGTCCCGGCTCGAAACCTTTTTGAGCGACGGCGAAAAAAGAGTTGAGAGGATTCCCATCTGTTATATCCCGCACAAAAAGTTACAAAAATGTATATAATAATAGGAAGATTACAATAAAAAATACACATGTTTTCAAAAAAGAATCTTCAAGAAATTCCGACGGAAGGAACGTCCCACATGTCTGGTTCACGAAAGATGATTGTTGCGAAAGAAGAGATAACTTCCAAATATTTTGAAGCACATACCTATGGTTATTTACCGTCTGGTGTGAAATGGGAAATGCATGAGCATGACAATATCATTGAAATTTGTGTTGTCATAAAGGGTAAGGGAATAATCAGGGATTTCCAAGGTAACGAGGAGTCTTTTATTACAGGAGACAGATTTATATTTCCCCCTAATACAAAACACGAGATCGAAAACAATTCTAGTGAAGAAGCAGAATTCTATTTTTTCAGATTCAAGGATCGGTAATTTTTATGGTATACTTCTATAAAGGGGAGGGGTATTTGACATTTCTTTCCTAATGTAGTAAAATAAAAAGGTCATAAAAATCTCAATAACAATGGACAAAACAAAAGTTGAGGAACTCTTAAAAGTGGACGTATTAAAAGAACTTGGACTCGACGGTTTGGATGCCGATTCAAAACAGAGCCTTATCGACGACGCGGGATATGTCATGATCCGCGGTGCGTGGATACGGCTTTTCGAGGCGCTTTCGGACGCAAAACAGGAAGAACTTTCAAAGCTTCTTGAGGAGGATCCTGAAAATACTGAAGCAATTATCGCGTTTCTCAAAAAAGAACTTCCGAATTATGACGATCTCATAAAGGAAGAGATTGCGAACTATAAGTCGATTCTTTTGGCAAAATAAAAAAAACTATTTATGTTATGACGGAAAAAATTCCAAGCGACATAGGAGGAGGATTTCCGAAACCAGGAGGATCGCGTGAGGATTTGAAAAAATCGGACGAGGCATTGAATAATTCGAATACAGTCGTTTCTTCCGAAGAGGTGCATTCCGCGGTTCCAAATCTTGATGAGAGCAATAAAGACATGAAACCTGAGACAAAAGAGGTGCGGGACGCCTTTTCTTCGGAATTAAAGGATCTCAATATAGGAACTACTGCTGCCGATGCGATAAAAATTCCCGAGGTAAAGAAAAATATTCCGGAAGACACGCACTCTCCCCAGTATAATAATGAAGAACTACTTCGTAGTAAGCAGGACAGATTAAAATTTCTGGGAAATGAAATTTCAAAAAATCGGACAGATATTCCTCTTGAAGAAAGACAAAAAATGGGAAGTGAATATTTGGACCTTCAGGATGAAATAAAACAATTACGAAATAATCAGGATGCGGCATTAAATCCGATGGGAGAAAAGATTACTTCTGTCACGCCGCCGGACGCAGAAAAAAATAAAGCACCCCTTCGTGTTACCCTCGAGACTACTCGAGAAAAAAATGAGTCGCCGTTCGCCACTCTCGATGTTTCGAAAGAAAAAAAGGATGTACAGAAAGAACCGAAAAAGGCGGATGTCGTTGTTTCTCCGGTTGTCGAAAATAAGGGAGCCGTAA
>JAJZPU010000003.1 GCA_021811055.1 bacterium | reverse complement strand
CGTATATCTATAGGATATTAATCCAATTTGTGGAGTAATGACCCATTTTTCCTTTTTTGCTCTTTTGTGAATTTTTTTTGCAATTTCATCCCATTCTTTTATGTCTCTCATTTTTAGAGAACTTTTTACATCTGCTATTAACAAAACATCCTTTGGATTAATCAAATACTGATGTCCGAGTTCTCTTCTTCTAGTTTTATGGGAAAGTAAAGCAAGATCACATTGTTTGTATCTTTCTTTCTTTTTTTCTATTGATAAAACGCCAGATACGCACAGGACTGTTCCGCCAAATTGGTTATTAATCTGTTCCCGAATAAATTCCTCTCTTATTTCCCCTTTAGTCAGTTCATGTCCAAGAAGTTCTGCCGCTTCATATTGATCGTTAAGTAAACGCTCTATATACCTATTATATGTAGAATCCCACATAAGTTATTCTTCCCAAAGTTTGGCAATAGATTCTTTGGTTTTTTGTTCGTAAATATTAATCAACTTTTTGGCGGATTCCACGAGGGCGCGCTCGGCTTCAATTTTTTCTATGATTTGTTCTTGGATTTCGAGAGGCGGGAGAGGGATTTCATATTCTTTTATCTGATTCGGAGAGATATTGCCTTGTGCTCCACCACCAGCAGTCATCTGACAATATTCATAAAAATCATTCGAGAACAAAACTGATTTAAGAAAATATTTGGAAAGCCTTTGTTCGTCTGGTCTTACGAGACCGACACGCTGATTGAGAAGTAAATTATCAGATTTAGAAACAGCTACTTTTCCAACTGTCGCACCAGTCATAGCAATAACAATGTCGTCTTTATTAACGAGAAACTTCGCTAGTGATTTATTATTTGGAAAATATTGTGCATCTTCAATTTCTACATCTCCATTTCTGCCGACATTCCCGATCTTAATCACGGGTAAGTCAGCGTCGCTGGATTTTTCTTTTTTTAATTCCCCACTCTTAAATGCATAGCCACCAGTAAAATCAACAACCTCCCCCAACTTCACCTTCTCCCACTCTGGATCAATATCAATTTTAGGTTTCCAGTTTTGGGCGATTTGTTTTGCGCCAGCGATAATACCCGCATAGCCGTTCAGCTCCGCCACGATTTGTTTTTGGATTTCGAGAGGCGGGAGAGGGATTTTTAATTCATAAAAATGATCATTATTCAAATTTTTCTGTGCTCCGCCACGTGCACACATGAAAATATCTTTTTGACGACTTAATAGAATCTTTCCAATAAAGTCTTTATTCAATTTATCTTTATATTCAGGTAAAACCGAAAAAGTACCACCAGAATCCATCATCCAAAATGGACCTGATACAAAGCGAACACAATTCTCAGACATTGCGAACCGAGCAATCACATATTCATTCTCGCGATTATATTCATTCGTTCTAAAGCTTTCGCCACCTCCACCATAAACCGGATATTTTGTGCCTTGTTTATTGTTTTTCGTAATTCTTTCGCCAAAATCTAAATGAATAACTTCACCAAGTTTCACCATCGGCCATTTAGCATTGCTGTAATCAGTCGCTACACGATAGCGGTCACCCGAAAGGTTGTAGTCGCCATCTTCTGCTATTTTCTCTTTACTGACCGCAAATAAAAGTTGACTGTGTTTAAAAACAACACCGTTTATTTTTGTTTGATCGCCAACCGTAATGCATTTTTGATATTCTAAAATTGCCTCTTTAGCGTGGGGTAAATCATTAAATTGACTCGGCCTCCGTGTAGCCCCAAGATCAAAGCCATCATTCTTAATTTTTACAAACAAAATTTCCTTGCTTAATTTTGCTATTTCATTATCAAAAAGCAAAATACTTGTCTTCACTCCGCTATATGGCGCAAATACGCCAGATGGCAAACTAACTACGGCATAGAGTCCATCATTCACTAAATTCTTACGAAGTTGCTTATGCGCAGTGCCTGATTGAAAAATAATTCCTTCCGGCACAATGATGCCAGCACGGCCTCTTGGTCTGAGATGATTCATTATGTAATCAACAAACAAAACTTCGCTACGACTAGACTGAATACTAAATTTACTATGTGTACTTACCCCACCTTTTGGACTCATGAATGGCGGATTTGCTAAAATAACGTCAAACCTATCATTCCATCGTTCTTCCATAGTAAGGGTGTCATAGTTATATATATTTGGATTTTTAAATTGATGTAGATACATATTCACCTGTGCGATACGCACCATTGTAGGATCAATGTCATAGCCCTCAAAATTCGCCACTAATTTTTTGCGTTCGTCGGGTGTGAGTGGTTTTTCCTTTTTCTTTGGGTCATCCTTGCCATCATGTTGCTCAAGAATATGCTTGTACGAACTGACTAGAAATCCACCAGTGCCACACGCAGGATCAAGTACTTTATCGTCCTTAGTGGGGTTTACTGTATCAACCATAAAATCAATAATGTGTCGCGGAGTACGAAATTGTCCTGCATCGCCCTGACTTCCCATCACTGAAAGTAAATATTCATACGCATTTCCCAATTCCTCAGGATGTGAATAATCAAAATAATCAATTTCCTTTAAAAACAACCCAAGTATTTCTGGATTACGATAGGGTAAAAATGCAGACTTAAAAATTCCACGAAAAAGCTCTGGTAATTGTTTTGCAACCGAAAATTTGAGAAGTGCCTCAGAATATAAATTCACACGATCTTGATTGCCTATACGCGCATCCATGAGACGCGTCCATGCGTAGCGTTCAAGGTCACCTATAAAAAATGAGGGTTCACCACCGGCTTTGATAGCGGATTGATCCATATCATCCATAAACTTATAAATCAAAGCATTAGTGATTTGATCAATTTGTGAAGTTGGATTTGGAACAACTCCAACAAGGACTTGGCGAGCAGCATCTATGTGTCTTTTTGTGTCTGTATTCATAATTTTATAAATTTGTTAATTGATATGCATAATCATGAATATATTGTGGAACAGTTATTCTATATCCATTGAGTTTTTGGTAGTCTTCAAAATCAAACGATGCACAGTGATAGAACTCTGCTGGCTGATTACGCTTAATTATATCGCGCACCTGTTCATCTACAATATACGCTTTAAAAAAGTTTTTCGCTGGCCAATAATGATCCTGATCAATATTATTGATTTCTACAAATTTTTCCCACTCTGATTCCAAAAGATCATCTTTCATTTCAAATTCTTCCCTCTCGCCAAAAGCATATTGCAAAACTTCCTTGACGGTGACGCGACGATCAACACCAAAAATCTTTTTTATCTTATCAAGATTGAGAAAATATTTCGGCTTGTCAAAGATATATTTTTTAGTGAACTCCTCTGCTTCCTCTCTGTCGCCATTATTCCACATATTTTTAAGCGTGTTGTTTCCAAGGATATCCTCCTCAACGGCACGCTTGAAGCCTTCACGGTCAATGCGCATAATCACGCCTTCGGGAGTTTCAGAAATCGTTGCCAATTCGTCACTGGTCGCAAGGTCTATTGGACCTTTCGGTGGTTCCGGCGGTGGATCACCAACAAGACCGTCCCCTTCGGGGCTAGTTGACGGAGTTACATGAATTGGTGGAAGTGTAATTCTTTCATCATAATCAAATTCATTTTCAAAATATTCGCAGGTGGCAAAGAAATCAAAAAACTTGAATTTTTCTTTAGGGGCGTTAATCGGTTCGTTTTGATAATCATTATATTCAAATTGCCACTTTCTAGTGCCTCGTCCTTTAATCTGCACAAAATCAGTTGGTGAGAAAACAGGACGCATGAGCGCAATATTGAGCAAATCTTGGCAATCATAACCAGTCGTCATCATTCCAACCGTTACAGCAACGCGAGTTTTGCTAGTGTCATATCCTTCGGGATGATTTGTTTGTCCGCCAAGACGGTTGTTGGAAAAATTAATTGTCATTTGTTGCGCGTCTACAACTTGTGAAGAAATTTGCATCGCGAAGTTTGATTCACTGTATTGTTCTGGCCACCTTTCAAAAGCAATCTTATTTAAGATATTGGTCAGTCTGGCGGCGTGGCGCTGTGATATTGCAAACACAATTGTTTTTCCAAATAAGTTTACTCCAAGTTGTTTTGCAACTGGATCATATAGTCCGTTATCAATCAGCGCCCTACACATAGCAATATTTGTTTCTTCATTGAAAATTTTGCGCTCGTAATGGCGTTCATTAAAAGTCTCATCAATAGTCTCTCCACTTTCGGTGAGTATGTGCACAGCATAACCCTCTTCCGAGAGAAGTTTAGTGGTAATGTTGGTACGAGCATCAACAAGTGTTGGTTTTATAAGATATCCTTCCTCTGCACCTTTTTCGAGGTCATAAGAAAAAGTCGGATTCCCGGATTCACAACCAAATGTTTTATAGGTATCAATCAAAAGTCGGCGCTCATATTCTCTCTGACTATCGGACCCCTCAACATCAAATCCTCTTAGATAATTTTTGGGCGTTGCAGTAAGTCCAAGTTTGTAGCCGACAAAATATTCAAAAACAGCGCGACTATTGCCACCAATAGAGCGATGAGCTTCATCGGAAATAACGAGTTCAAAGTCAGTCGGAGAAAATTCCTTTTTATACCGATCACCGGCGAGAAAAGTTTGAATTGTGGAAACAACAATGCTCGCATTTGCCCAAGAATCACGATTTTCTTTATAAATAACACTGCGATAATCATGTCCAAGATACTGCACAAAAGCTTTTTGTGCCTGATCTTCAAGTTCAAGACGATCAACAAGAAAAAGCACGCGGCGTGCATTTCCAGATTTAAGAAATAGTTTTATGACCGCAGCAGAGATGAGAGTCTTACCCGTTCCAGTTGCCATTTCAAATAAAAACCTCTGATTTCCACCTTCGGCCGCGGACTGTAAAGCTTTTATTGCTTGTACTTGATATGGGCGAAGTTGTTTGAGTTTGTTATTTTTTAAGAATTCAACTCTCGTCGATTCGTTTTGAAATAATGGATCTTGTGCATAATTCGGTATCTGTGTGGAAACAACATAATTTTCATCAACTCGTGTTTGAGCAAGCTCTACAGGATTTGGTGTATATTTTTCATATTGAGTAATTGAATCTTGTGTTGGAAAACGCGAGATAGTATCAGGATTACCATGCTTTGTATCCCAAAAATAGTGAATATTACCATTGGAAAGAATCACAAAACGTGCACCTTTATTACGCGAATAATTTCTCGCTTGTTCTTTAGCTGACAGTGGATCGATCGATTCTTTTTTTGCTTCTATAACAACAAGCGCACGACCATCTTTATCAAGAAGAAGAAAATCAATGGCGCCGCGACGTCCGTCGCTCGTCACAGCGTTTTCTAAATTTTCGTCCAATTCATTAAATTTAACTCCCGCCTCAAGTAAAATATTGGCCCGACCTCTTTCGTCGTCCTCAAAACGCCATCCCGATTCTTCGAGGAGTTTGTTTATTTTTATCCGTGCTTTTGCTTCTCTAGGGTTTGGCATAGCTTATTTTATTGCGTTCACAATATAGATATCTGACGTTTCGTCTAATTATCCCTCCTTGTAGATAATTAGTCTATATTCCAATAAAAATGCGGGATTTGCCCTCGACTCGGAATGATTCTCAGTCATGGATTCGGCTCCGACTCTCGGTTCGCCGTCGCACTTCCTCGGGCTGACCACCCCTACTCTAGACTTCGCAATGCAAAGATTTGCATAACGCTTGCCCATCTCCGTTATTCGAATACAAGCAGTTGTATTCTCATTTTACACTTCGGCCTCGCGTGCACATCTGCTGATGCGCACTGGCTCCGGCGTTCGAATCCTCACACGAGCAAAGACATTTGCTCGCTCCTCTCCGCGATTTGTAAGGGATTCCTCCTCACCCGCTACGATATAAAGAGATTGGGATTCGCCTCCGACTCTCGGTTCGCCGTCGCTCACCTCGGTCTAGCCGCCAGCTCGCGATTCCATCTGCTGATGTGGATGACTTTGACTTTTATATTTAAAATGTGGTAAGATACAAATGTCTTAGGGTTTCTGTTTGTGACCTTAAGGGTATTACATCCAAGAGCAGCCCTCCTTACGGAGGGCTGCTTTTTTAAAAACTTTTCTCAGAACGATATTTAAGATCTCTTCCCCAGACATCATCTTTCAACTCGAGTATGTCAAAATATTGATCTGCGCCGGTGCGTAATTCCTGTGATATATTGTTTTTCGAAGAAAACACATAAACTTTCTTTTTATGGATATTTCTTAGATAAGAAACAAGAGCGAGAAAATCAGAATCGCCTGTGAAAAATACCGCACTGCAATAGTTTTCTGCAAAATGCACGGCGTCTATAGTTAATTCGACATCCATATTCCCTTTTTCTTGGATTGAATCATCGCATCCATCTCTGTGAATCGGAATTCTTTTTAACTCTTTTTTCCGCACTTCAAATCCAAGTCCTTTTTTTAAATATACAAAAAATTTATGTTTTCCATCGAGACTGTATTCACGAGTACCTTCTTTTGGATATGCGGTGTAATAAAACACCTTTATTTCTGTTGCGGAAAATTTCAATTTTAAAAATTCTTTTAACTTTTTATAATCCAACATTTTTCCCTTTGCTTTCTGTGCTTGCCATAAATTCGAGGCATCAATGAAAACATGCAGAACAATTTTTGTTTCGTGTGGAATTTCCATACTTCTCACGAGATATTCTAACAAACTAATTATATCACGTTCCAAATACACTGTATGCGGGAATTTGACCCAAACTCGAAGGTAAGGGATTCGCCTCGCCTCTCGTTGTGCCCCCCCACAAACATAACCCCGCCCAGCCTCTCAGACTCACCACACTCTTCGTATTTCTCAAACTTCTCTCCATCCACCCATTCGCGCCAATGGGTGGATGGATGAGTGAACAGTGAACAATGAAAAGTAGAAAAAAGTGGAGAGTGGGGAGTAATGAGAACTTATGTAAAAAGATTCATCACTTCCCGAACATCGTTGGGAATATCTTCGTTCAGCGAGTAGAACACGTGCCCCAACTTCCCTGTCGAGCTCACCACATCAAATCGCTCAAGGATGATGAGATGCTTTGATGTCGATGTGAATGAAATCTCAAGCGCTTCTGCAAGATCCGTTACATTCATCATTCTTTTCTTTGAAAGGAGATGTACAATTTTTACCCTGTTTATATTCGAAAATATTTTAAATATCTGAGTAATTCTTTTTATATTTTTCATACTATTTTTATTTTTTATTCCCCCACCCCCTCTTTCGCCCTTTCTTCCATTCTATCACACCCACCAACCCATTCGCGCCAATGGGTGGATGACAATGTATGGTGGTGGATTTTAAAAAATGTGTTTTTACAAGATTGAATTGTTATTATTTCTCGCTTATATTACATACGTGTCATACGTCATTTTGTGTAAGGCAAAATGATCGCCCGCCCTTGTGAGACGGGTATTGGAGAGGTCGCATAGTGGTCGAGTGCACCGTCTTGGAAAGACGGCGTGCCGCAAGGCACCGAGGGTTCGAATCCCTCCCTCTCCGCCAGAAGTTTTGGAAAGTGCTAGTTAAAATTCCCTTATTTTGCGCTACATTTCAAAACTGAAAAGTGATAAAATGAGTGAACCCCGAAGGGATTTGAACTATGGCTGAACGTAACAACAAAGAAATTCTTTATAGAACCTTAAGAAAAGAACTTTTAATAAGTGCTCTCATCGCCCTCATTGTGATTTTTCTTGGTGTAGTTTTAAATTTAAAAGCAATACTAGACGTTCTTAGTGATGCAAAGTTTTTCTCTAATTTAGTTATTCAGTCGGTAATCGGCATAGCGGCATTTGCGGCTACAATTGTTTTCTCTGATCTTGTAAAAGAATCCGGGAATAGACATCTATTGAATGACTGGCAATTTAGAACTGATTTTACAAAAATCGTCTTTATGTCGTTTATCTCAACTATCCTAGCTTTTTCTCTATCCTTTGGTACCGTTCTCTCAGAAAGTTTTTCCACCTGTTTATCGTATTTTGATGAATGGGCAACGCTTACTGCAGTGATTCTGACTCTTTGGGTATTTTGGCGTGCAACTGGCTTGATTAGGAGGGTAGTTGGATACTCTAAGGAGTGCGACTAGAAAAAGGGTTAGGGTGGTAACTCTTCATTACAAAGCGGTAAAATAATTAAGCATCTATGACAAAGCTAAACCAAATGAAAAAGAATCGAGCTATTTCAGCAGAACGCCCAGCCGAACTCCGCCGCGCCACTCTCATTGCCTCCGCTGTCGCGTCTACTCGTCTTGAGGGCTCAAAGCTCTCTGATAAGGAAGTCGAGCGAGTGGCTAATATTGTTTTTGGGCAAAAGTAGGAACATCGAACAAGGCTGGATTTTCTTTGTAAATTCGCCTTAAATCTCGTACGATTTTATCAAGGTTCCGGAAATTAAACCGTCTTGGTTCTAACTTCGGGACATCGTCAGCGCCGAAAAACACCGCGTATGCGCGGTGTTCTGTTTTGGGTGTGGGAGTGATTTTCAAAATCCATTTGTAAATACACGGGGAAAAAAGGTAAAATTCAATTATAAAAATGGAGATAAAAATAATGGCGAGTGCCGCCATTGTCGATCAAAATAAGCTCCTCGTCTTGCGGCGGTCGTCCGGAGAAAAGTTCCTGTCGGGCTATTGGACGATCGTAGGCGGCAAATACGAAGAAAGCGACGCGTCAATCGAGGATGCCGTGAAAAGAGAGGTGCTGGAAGAAACGGGACTCTTGGTCACTATTGTGCGACCGATAGACGTCGAGGAGTTCACTCGGGAGGACAGACCGAATATGAAGGCCGTCGAAGTAACCTATCTTTGCGTTCCCGAGAAGGGCGGAGAAATAAAACTGAACCCTGACGAGCACGATTCTTCCCTGTGGCTCGACGAGCGCACCGCGGCGACATTGAATCCGATGAGTGATCTTACAAAACGAAAGATTGAAAAGATATTCGGATCGATACGGGAAAATAATATATAAATGAAAAATTATTGCTATATCAACGGAAAAATCGTCCCGACGGAGAAGGCGGCGGTCGGGGTGAATGATCTCGGGGTCATACGGGGATTCGGCGCGTTCGATTATCTCCGCACCTATAACGGTGTCCCCTTTCTTTTCGACGAGCACATGAAGCGTTTCGAGCGCACGGCGCGTATTTTGAAGATGAGAATTCCAATAAAAAGAAAGGAGATACGGAAGATCATCGAAACACTTGCCCGGAAAAACAAGATACAAGACGCCGGCATTCGCATCGTCCTTACGGGCGGCGCGAGTCTGAATGGCGTCGACTATGATCTTCGCACTCCGACCTTCTTCATCACCGCGAAAGAACTCCCAAGCTATCCGAAGACGGTATATGAGAACGGCGTCGCGCTCATGACCGCGGAATACATGCGTGAATTTCCGGAAGCGAAATCAACGAACTATCTCCGCATGCTCACGCTTTTCCCCGAAAAAAAGAAAAAAGGCATGTTCGAGATCCTCTATAAATTCAAGGGATACATATTCGAAGGCACCACGTTTAATTTTTTCGGCATTAAAAACAAGACACTCATTACCCCGAAAGAGGATGTTTTAATCGGCACACGGAGAAATCTTGTCATACGGCTTGCGAAAAAACGTGGCTACAGAGTCGTCGAGCGTCCCATTGCCGTTTCGGAGCTTCAAGAACTCTCGGAAGCCTTCATCACTTCGACAACTCGCGATATCGTCCCCGTCGTCATGATTGACGACGTAACGATCGGGAATGGGCGGGTGGGAGAAGAAACAAAACGCCTTATGGAGATATATCGGAACTATATCGAAAAAGCGGTGGTATAATATTTGTATGCTCACAACAAATTTCAACGGACTGAATGAGGAGGAAAAGGCATTGCTCGGAGAGGCGGAAAAGGCCCTTCAGTATGCCTATAATCCCTACAACAGCAAGACACGCGTCGGTGCCGCAGTGCGCACCGTAGCGGGAAAAATCATAAGCGGATCGAACATGTGTATTTCCTCATCTTCCGCAAATATATGCGCGGAACGCGTCACACTTTCCATTGCAAGTTCTCAAGGAGAAAGGAATATCCACTCCATGGCTATCATAGGAATCGACGGAGACGGTGATATTGAAAAACCGATAATGCCGTGCGGTACTTGCCGCCAATTCATAGAAGAATTCGTAAAGATCGGAGGGAGCGATATTCAGATACTCTGCTCGAATACAAAGAAAGACGAGATAGTAAAAACATCACTTAATGAATTGCTTCCCTTTCCCTATATCGGAAGCGGCGACACGAAATAAACAAAGACAAAAAATCCGCCCTCACAGCGGATTTTTTATATATACCCATTTTTCTACACTATTGTCCCGGTTGTATCATGCGAACTCCCGAACGCAACTGGATCAATTGCGCCGAAACACTTCCGTCGGAATTTTGCGTTCCCGCGATCGTTACCGGCGCTCCTATTACTATATCATCGGAGAGTCCTTCGGTCGACTTCGTGATGGTTGTCGAAGCGGAGAAAAACACAATCTTCGATCCTCCGCTCGGGATCTTCACCGTAATGCTTGTCGCATCCTTCGCGGTCACCTCTCCGCTTATCATCCCTCCGCCTCTCTGAAACCCGCGTGCTTGTGTGTCGGTTCCCGCCATTCCCCGCCCGAATCCAGCTCCGTTCATCTGGTATGCGGACTGTTGCGTATTTTTACTCCCACCATTTACGAGCATGCCGCCAGCGAATCCCACAACAAATGAAATAACGATGATCACTACGAGCTGTATTTTTTTATTTTTCATTTACTTTTCATATTTTATTTTTTGACCTTTTGTTCTTTATTTCCTGTTTCTTTTTTTATTCATAGCGCAACGCCTCGATCGGGTTAAGATTCGCGGCGCGGCTTGCCGGATAATATCCGAATACGATGCCGATGAGTGCCGAAACGCCGAACGCGAGAACTACGGAAGTCCCGGACATCTGTGTCTGTATGATATTGAAATACGAAAATCCGAAGGAAATGAGCCAGCCGAGAAGAACGCCGATGATCCCGCCGCCGAATGTGAGCATGATCGCTTCGGAAAGGAACTGGAGATTGATATCTTTTCTTTTCGCTCCGATCGCTTTGCGGAGTCCTATCTCCCGCGTCCGTTCCGTCACGGTCGTGAGCATCATGTTCATGATGCCGATGCCACCCACAAGGAGTGATATCCCCGCGATTGCCGCGAGCAGCATGGTGAGCGTATCAGTGATGCTCGACGCACTCGCGATGATGTCCGACTGGTTCATAACGTTGAAATCGGCGAGGTCCGGATTCGATATGCGGTGCCGTTCGAGAAGCAGACTCGTCACGTCCGCCTGTATCTGCGTCATTATTTCCGAACTCTCCGCCTGAATGTTTATCGTCGAAAGATATTCATTGCCGACAAGGAATTTCTGGGCGCTCGTGAGAGGCACGAAGACCATATCGTCCTGACTTCCGAATCCCGATCCTCCCTTCGATTTTGTGATCCCCACAACCTTGAATTCCATTCCCTTAATGCGTAATGTCTGTCCCACGACATTTGTCGCGTTCTCACCGAAAAGATCGTCCCTCACCGTCGGCCCCAATACCACAACTTTCGAGAGGCTTTTTATGTTCTGCTCGGTGATAAAGGAACCCTCTTCCACTTCCATGTTTCTCACGGAGGTGTAGTCCGGCGTCGTGCCGGTCACCGATGTATTCGTATTCGTTCCCTTTCCCACTATCTGATATCGTCCCGATACCTCGGGAGCAATGGCGGCTACGCCCGATACGGTTCCCTTTATCGCAGTCGCATCATCCTGCGTGAGTGTTTGCGCGGATCCCCTTCCCGAACTCACCTGCATGCCGACACCACGCTGCGCACCCGGCCGCACAATGAGAAGATTGGATCCCAACGATTCGATGTTCGCGGTGATGGACCCTTGTGCTCCCTGCCCGATCGACACCATGGCGATAACGGAACCGATGCCGATAACAATACCAAGCATAGTGAGTCCTGAGCGGACTTTGTTCGCCGACAAAGCAAAATATGTTTCTTCCGATAGATCAGCGAATTTCATGGTGGTGCATTATCCGTCGTTTGTGACTCCTGCTGTCTTCGACTATTTCTCCGTCGCGTATCGAAATGATGCGTTCGGCGTGTTCCGCGACGTCGTGTTCGTGCGTAATGAGGACAATGGTCCTTCCGTGTTCCACATTCAATCTCTGAAATGTGCCGAGCACGATCTCTCCTGTTTTCGTATCGAGATTTCCCGTCGGTTCGTCGGCAAGAATGAGCGTCGGATCGTTCACAAGCGCCCGCGCGATCGCAACACGTTGGATTTGCCCTCCCGAAAGCTGATTCGAAAGATGAACGAAATGTTCCTCATCAAGTCCCGCGGCACGAAGCGCTGCTTCAGCTCTCTTTTTTCTTGTTTCTTTGTCTATTTCCGCGTACACGAGCGGCAACATCACATTCCTCAAGACGGTGGTGCGTGGCAAAAGATTGAATGCCTGGAACACGAATCCTATTTTATCTCTCCGGATATCCGCGAGCGCATCATCGCTGAATTTTGAGACATCCTTTCCGTCGAGAAAATAGGTACCCTTTGTCGGCGTGTCGAGCGCTCCCAAGATGTGCATGAGTGTCGATTTTCCGGATCCCGAAGGACCCATGATCGCGACAAACTCTCCATCCTTGATGGAAAAACTTACACCGCGGAGTGCCTCGAATGCAACCTCGCCTGTTTTATAAATTTTCGATACATTTTTTATTTCTATCATGTACCCTTACCGAGGGATCTGTATTCCCCCCGTGCTTCTTGTGTTTCCCGTGGCACGCGCGCCACCGACAGACTGCAGGAGCGACGGAGCCGTCGTTTGCGTGCCCGTGGTGGAAAGTATCGTTTTTGTCACGACATATTCTCCTTCCGTGACCCCGCTTACTATTTCCGTCATCGAATCATTCGAAAGACCAACCTCCACCGCGCGCGCTTCCGGAAGTGATTGGAGCACCACCCCTTGTGATGTTGTCGTTGCGTTCGAGACTCCGTTCGCTATTTCCACATAATTCAAATTATTTTGCGTTTTTATCGCTCCATTCGGCACCATAACCACATTCTGACGAATATCGGTGATGATGGACGCGCTCACGCTCATGCCGGATTTTATCCCGTCATCCGAAGAATCCAATCCGATCTTCACGTTGTAGGTGACGACCCCCTGGGAAACGGTTCCCACCGTATCGATCTCTATCACTTCTCCCGCGGCCGAAAGCCCATCGACGGCATCGAAGGAGAGCATCGCCTTCTGTCCCAATTTCACCTTCGCCGCGTCCACCTCATTCAATGATATTTTCGCGATCTTCTGCTTCGTAATAAGCGTCGCAAGAGACGTGCCGGTCGATACGGAATCGTCCTTTTTCACATCGACGGTCGTTATAATACCGGAGAATGGCGCGTATACCGTGTAGTCGACAAGTTTTTTTCTCAGATCGGCGAGATCCGATTCCTGCTTCTTGATATTGTTCTTTTGCACCTGAAGATCGATCGGATTTCCGCCGGTCGGATTGTTTATTTCAAGTATTGCGATGTCGTGCTCGATATCGAGAACGGAATCCTTCGCGTTCTTCAATGCTGCTTTTTGTGAAATGAGAGCGCTCACCGTACTGTTCATGCTCGTGATATTCGCGTTGAGATTTGTTTGCGCCGTCGTGATATATGAATTTAACGTCACTTTTTCCTGTTCGGCGATATCGTCGACGGTATCGATGAGGTTCTTTTCGCTTTTCGCGGCACGCGCGACGGCATCCGCCATTTCCATCGTCTCTTCAAGAAACGTCTCCGTGTCCGCTTCCGAAGAATCCTTGGTGAATGTTTTGAATTTCGCGAACGCGGCATCGTAGAGCGCCCGTGCGTCTTTATACTCCTTTTCCGCAACATCGGAAAAAGAAGAAACGGTGTCCCTGTTCACTTCCCGGCTGAAAAGATCCTTATAGGTGCTTACATTCCACTGTCCCGTGCTTTTCCCGATGTCGGTCCCATAGAGAATATTCTCGAGATTCGTCATGATCGCCGGCATTTTAAGATACGCGTCCGATATCGCATTCGACGTATTCACATATTCCTTTGAAAGATCCTCTTTCGCGTTCTCAAGCGACCGGAGTTTTTTTTGATAATCGATCGGCGCCTGCTGTGTGCTCTTTTCGAGATTCAATCTCGCCTCTTCAAGCGACACTTCGGCATCGGCGATGCTTTTTCTCATATCGGTACTGTCGATCGAAAAGAGTGTCTCTCCCGTTTTCACTTCCTGTCCGTTTTTTATCCCTATCCACGTGATGTCGCCCGATGTTTTCGGTTTTATGGTTATCTCGTCGGAAGACGACACCTGCCCGCTTCCCGTCACCGAAACGATAACGTCGCCACGTTCCACGGCGGCAAACACGTATTTTGTCGGTTCAACGGTCGGAAACAGTTTTCCATGCACGAAATAACCGCCTCCAAAGACAATGAGAATCAAGAGTCCCGATCTTATCTTATGAGCGACGATGGAGCCCCACAGTTTTTTAAAAACCTTTTTCATATAGTAAGTATGCGTACTGTTACACTATAATACGATGATTCCTTCCCGTTTCTTTCACATGCGTTCTCCCTTCATCGTGCCATTTCCTTCAGAGCACTCACGCGTTCTTCTATGGGAGGATGTGTCATGAAGAGTCTATGAAGCCATGAGGTGCGTTCTCCCGGCTTGTCGAGCGGATCATCGAACCAGAGATGCGAGGTGGTGTTGTTCGCCGTCCGAAGTTTTGTCGGATCTCCGGAAATTTTCAGAAGCGCGCTTGCCAGTCCCTCCGGATATCGCGTAAGAAGCGCTCCCGATGCGTCGGCGAGAAATTCCCGTTTTCGCGAGATCGCGAGTTGCATAAGCGTCGCCGCAATCGGTGCAAGTATCGCGAGGACGATTCCCACGAGCATAAGCACCGTTTGTACTTGTCCTCCACCCTCCTCGCGGTCACGTCCTCCGAAAAACGTGCTTCTCAAAAAGAAATCGGAGATGAGGGAAATAAATCCGACAAGAATGACGACGGCGGTCGCGATAAAAGTATCCTTGTTGCCGATATGCGACAGCTCGTGCGCGATGACACCTTCGAGTTCGTTCTTGTTCAGCCGCTCAAGGAGACCCGTTGTCACCGCCACAACACCATGTTCCGGATTCCGCCCTGTCGCGAACGCGTTCGGAGCATTTTCGTACATAATGTACACTTTCGGCATCGGAAGCCCCGCTGTGATCGAAAGATTCTCGACGATATTCCAGAGTACCGGTTCCTTATTTTTATCGACAGGCACCGCTTTCGCCATCCGGAGCACGATCGTATCGGAATACCAGTAACTTACGAAACTCATCACTGAAGAGAAGATCACCGCAAAAACCAGGATGTTCACATTCCCGTATACCCGCGAAAAAAACCACCCTAATCCGATCACAACAACAAAAAAGACGCTGAAAAGAAACCAGGTTTTCCGCGTGTTCGAACTTTGATGCGTATATATCGTTGCCATTATTAGTATTTAGTATATGGTATTTAGTATTCAGTATCGCACATTTTGTATCAAGTCTTAATACTTACTACTTTGTGCTTTATACTAGCTGGCGCCTCCTCCGCCACCGCCTCCGCCCCCTCCCGCGCTTCCTCCGCCCGCAGCCCCCGAAGCACCCGCGCTTGAAACGGCACTCGTGAACGCGGAAGAGAAACTCGTGCTGAACGCGGAGGGAGAAAATGCGTTCGCGACCGCGCCGTCCACTGCACCGACCGCATACGGCATCATGACCCACTCGGGCGGCGGCAGATGCATTCCCTCGAACGCATGCGCCCATTTTTTCTCGACACCAAAAATCATTGCGTACGGAAGATATTTTTCAAAGAGATCCGGCGTCAATGTTTTCATTCTGTCTTTCTCCGTGACTCCGAGAAACATCTTAAATCCGAGAAGTTTTTGTTTTAATACGATCCCGTGTTCCGAAAGTCGTGCTTCGAATTTCAAAAAACCCCAGAGCACGAGCCCAATAGATACAAGCGAAACTCCCGCGATGAAGGACTGCAGCGACATATTCGATGAAAATATCTTCGATCCGAGAGACCACGAAAATCCGAAGAGAAAAAGAGCCCCAACAATCACAATGGTGAAATATTTCTTTTTCTGGATACCGCCACCCACGAATGCCTTCGTATCGTCGTCCATTTCTTTCAGCGCATCATCCTGTATATCCTGTATCTTTTTTGAGAATTCGCGCTGTCGCGTCGTATCTTTTTTCAATTCTTCGAGCGAGAACGTATCTCCCTCACCGAACAATTCTTCAAGATATTTTTTCTCGAATTCCTGTACGTTCGTATCGTGTTCGGTTCTTTTCAGAAGTTTCAACGTATAAGACTTCTTTTTTGTCGAAAACATCGCGGGAATAATGACCACGAGGAAGATGAGAAAAACAAATTCGAATACTCCGAGGAGCATCGGGGAGAAAAGATCCAAACTTCTCGAACCGGCGATGAGTGTCGCCAAAAATGCGCCACATACGAGGACGATAATCGCGATCGTTTTCTTTTTTGACTGCACAACATCGAGAAAGCGATTCCATATCCCTTTTTCATCCTGAATGATCTTTATATATCCTCTGACCGCAAGATCGACGATCGTCGCGGAAAATCCTTTCGGCGTGACAGACTCTTTCAATACGAGTTCGGCAAAGAGCGGCGGGATGTCTTTCGGCGGTTCGTATTCGGGAATAATAGTCCGTTTCTCTTTTTTCTTTTCCGTATAGAAATGCCCACCCATGAATACGAAAGCGGCAAGAATCAGGATGATCGAGAACACATACCCGAACTTCATCTTCAAAAAATCCAACAGATACGCGCTCATCGCCGGCACACCCTTCTTCCACGCCACATCAACCGTAAAAGATTCATTCGGAGAAAACATCTGTTCCGTGAATGTGTATCTCGCGATTTCCGGAGAAAATAAAAGTTCACGCGCCCCCTCGATGGCGGACCGGTAAAAAAATCCCTGCGTGTCCCCTGTTTCGTATTTTTGCGGAAGGACGACACTCACCGAAGCGGAATTCACCGGAACCGAGTATCCCGAAAAAACGTTCCAATACAGTCTGTTGTATGCCGTTCCGAATTGCAGCGCTCCATGAAGGGTGTAGGAAAGTATCCACGTCCTTTCGATCGGAATTTCCGCGTTTTCGAGATTGTAATACCATTCGATGATCTGCCTTCCGTTCTCTTTATATGTGGTATATCTATCCCAACTTTCCGGACTCGTCTTATCGAGTTTTGATCCGGAAAACGAAAGTTCTCGTCCCGTCGCACCGTCCACGACGGTTATGTCCGTAATGGCATCAACGCCATTCAGGGGAATATCCCTCCACCCCTCGTGAAATTCGCCGCTATCGAATGAATAGGTCTGTCGCTCTTCCACCCGCACCGTCGCATCCCGCCGTATTTCAAATGTCGTGTAAATATCCTTATACGAATATGTTTTTTCTTCCGCGTGTACGAGTAGGAAAAAAAAGGAAAACGACAGTACCGCTACGCATATAAAAAACACCCCGTGCGCGGGGAGAGATCCCGTATGGCGAAGGGTGTTTTTCATGGCGATATTAAAACTGTACTTTTACCGGCTCTTTTGCCGCCTCATTGTCGAGCTCAAAGAACTCTCGCTTCGCGAAATTGAAGATGCCCGCGATAACGTTGTATGGGAACATTTCTATCTTCGTATTCAGATCACGGACATTTCCGTTATAAAATCTCCGTGCCGCCCGTATCTTGTTTTCCGTATCGGAAAGTTCGTCCTGGAGTTTCGTGAAACTTTCGACTGCGCGAAGTTGCGGATAGGCTTCCGCGACGGCAAACACGCTTTTCAATGCCGACGTCACCATGTTGTCTGCCACCTCCTTTTCCTTCACGGATTGGGCGCCCAACGCCTGCGCGCGCGCTTTCGTGACGTTTTCGAACGCCGCATTTTCGTGTTTCGCGTATCCCTTCACCGTCTCGACGAGATTCGGGATAAGGTCGTACCGCCGCTTCAACTGGACTTCGATATCCGACCACGCTTCTTTTGTTCTGTTTATGAGCTTTACAAAACCGTTATACACGGCGATGAGCCAGACAAGAAGCACTGCAATAACGACAAGCACTATAGTGAGAATATTCATACAATAAAAAATAATTGACCTTTTTTGTTTACCACACAAGTATACACGAAAAAAACGGAATAAAAAAGGGTCGCACCGCTACACGGTTCCCCTTCCCTTCAGTTTTTCGACGATATCCCTCTCCTTCGCCGCAATTTTTTCTTCGGTGCCTCTCCGCGCGACTTTATAATCATTCATATCGGCAAGCACAAATCCGGAAATGAGCGGGAAAGCCTCTTTCGCGAGCCTGTATTTTTCGTGTTCTATCCATCGATAGTCGGGATGTCCCTGCGATATCGTCCGCAACTCCGTTTCCCAGAAGAACTGGCGAACGTTCTGCCACTGGTAAAAACGGACGCGATACGCGAGCGGCACGACATATTGGGCGAGATCGGGATGTATCGCTTCAAGCTTTCCAAACAACGCCTTCGTTTTTTCGAGTGCCGCAACGAACGGTTGGGAAAGCCCCGCATCCACGAGTTCCTTGGGGACATCGTATCCGTGATGCGTCGTAAAACGCTGTCTCTCCTGGGTCATCATCCGATGCCGTTGCAGATCTCTGTAAGCGCCGATGTTCATTTCTATTTCGAACCGCATGAACGAATTTTCGAACGCTCTTCCCACTTTTTGCCACCGCGCATTCCTCTTTCCGATATATGCCGCAATGACATTTTTCTTTTCGTTCATCTTCATTTCTTTCACCCGGGAGAGGACCGAATCCCACCGCATATGATTTTCCGGATACAATATTCCCGTCAGTATGGAATCCTCGGCGTGTGTATCGTATTCCACGAGACGCACCGCCGGTTTTTCTCCCTGTTCGATATGGTGAGTTTCCGAAACTGACGACATTGATCGTACGCGTTCGCTCCGTTTTGAAACTTCCTCCTGATAGAATTCGCTCTGCGGATCGTTCAGTCTCAAAAAAAGCGACGGGATTTCCTTGTCGAGTTCTTTTTTCATTGCTTCCGCGATCCATCGCAATTCTCCGAGCGGATGGCGCATCGTCCTGTTCATGAGATATTCGAATGCCTGCGCATTTCCACGGAACGCGACCTGTCCCAATGTCGCCATAGGAAGAAGTCCGCGAAGCGTGTCGAATGCTTTTTTTTCGAGCACCGATTCCTTGTCGTCATAATTCTTTTTCAACCATTCGAGAAGTTTCGGAAGCAACGCCACATACGTATCGAAAAGATCATCCATGACTCCTGTATATTCCTCAAGAAGACCGGCAGATTGAAGATCCGGAACGGGAGTGTAATAAAGATATTTTCCGTCTATCTTTTCTCCGAAATTCACGTATCGCGTCGATTTTTCTATCGGTTCGAGACCGATACGTCTGTCTTCCATATTTTTCATCGCGACCTGTGAAATACCCCAGAATACGAGATGGGTGCCGGTCATCTGCGCGATGGAATCGTCTCCGTACTGGGAAAGCCACTTTGCGTAAAATGCCTGCGCGCGCTGATTGTTCAAAATGTTTTTAAATCCTTTTTCGCGGAAAAAATCCACCACCGCGTCAAGTTCTTCCGCAAGCGCCCTATCTTCTCCGTCAAGGATCGGGTAAATATATTCCTTAAGAAATATACGAAGCAGCGACCCCTGCGCTCTGCTTGCGCGGGACGAGAGCGCGCCCACGAGTTCCGGCGGAAGATTCGAAAGTGTCGAGACGAGTCCTTTCGGATTTGAAGCGAATGGTTCGAGATAATGAAGGTCCCGTTCCGTCCAATGTTCGCCGGCGAACGCGGGTTTATATTTTTCCGTATCCATAGTGTGTTTCTTTTCAGTATGAATGTTTTGTTCAAAAAAAACCACGCTCCTTAAAGAGCGCGGTTTTTTAAAAGCATCTTTTCTTTTTAATATCCCATATCCATCCCTCCCGGCATGCCTCCCATTCCCTTTTCTTTCTTCTCCGGAATCTCCGCGACCGCCGCACCAATCGTCAGATAATTTGCCGCAACGGAAATCGCATTTCGCAATGCCGTTTTCGTCACTTTCAAAGGATCGATAATCCCCGCCTCCTTCAAATCACCTATCTTATTTATCGATGCGTTGAATCCAAGCCACACATCTTTAATGCCATTCTTTTTCACGCTCAATTCTTCGAGAATATTTTTCGGCGTTTCACCACTGTTCTCTATGATCGCCGCGATCGGAGCTTTGAGCGCCGAAAGGAGGATATTCAATGCCGCTTTTTTCACCTCGTCTTTTTCGTTCTTCACGTTCTCGACATGCATGCTATACACGTTGAAAAGCGCGATCCCTCCTCCGGGAACTATCCCTTCTTCCATTGCCGCCCGTGTCGCCGCAACCGCATCGTCCACGCGCTGTTTCAATTCTTTCTGCGCCGATTCGGTCGGAGCGCCCACTTTTATGACCGCAACGCCGCCGGAAAGTTTTCCGAGACGTTCCTGAAGTTTTTCCTTGTCGAATTCCGAATCGGTTTTCTTTATCTGTTCTTTGAGCTGTGCCACCCGCTTCTCTATTTCTTTCTTGTCGCCTTTTCCCGCGACGATCGTTGTGTTGTCCTTGTTCGATACTACCTTATGCGCGCTTCCAAGCTCCTCAAGTCCGATATTTTCGAGTTTCTTTCCGAGGTCTTCGGAGATGAACGTTGCGCCCGTCACGATCGCGATATCCTGGAGCATCTCTTTCCTGCGGTCACCGAATCCGGGAGCCTTCACCCCGAGCACGTTGAACACGCCGCGCAACTTGTTCAAAACAAGCGTTGCAAGCGCCTCTCCCTCGACTTCTTCCGCAACGATGAACAGCTCTTTCTTTCCGCTCTGTACTATTTTTTCGAGAAGCGGCAGAAGTTCGTTTATCGAGGATATTTTTCTGTCGGTCACGAGCACGTACGGATTTTCGAGTTCCGCTTCGAGCTTTTCCTGGTTCGTCACCATGTATGCGGAAACATACCCGCGGTCGAATTGCATTCCCTCGACCATCTCATATGAATTTCCGATAGTGTTCGAATCTTCGACGGTCACGACGCCTTCTTTTCCCACTTTCCCCATCACTTCGGCGATGAGTTTTCCTATTTCGGCGTCTTTTGCCGAGAGTGTCGCAACTTCCCCTATCTTCTTATTGTCGTTTATTTCTTCTTTTTGTTTTTCGAGATCTTTTATGAGCACTTCGCTTCCGCGCCGCAACTCCTCCGAAAGTTGGATTACGTTAAATCCTTTCTCTTTTATCGTCTTCTCTCCCTCTTCGATGAGCGCGTGCGCGAGCACCACGGAAGTGGTGGTCCCGTCACCGACATTGTCGTTTGTTTTATCGGCCGCTTGTTTTATGAATTCCGCTCCGAGATTTTCGTATTTTCCCTCGAGCTCGATCTCTTTCGCGACCGTCACGCCGTCGAACGTCACCTGCGGCGAACCGTATCCCTTGTCGATGACAACGGCACGTCCACGCGGTCCGAGCGTCATTTTCACGGCTTCGGCGAGCGTATCGATCCCTTTTTTGAGTGCCGCGCGGGCATCCTCGTTGAATTTTATTTGTTTTGCCATAATGCTGTTATTCTATAATTCCAAGTATATCCTCCTCCGAAACGATATAATATTTTTTTCCGTTGTCTTCGAGTTTTTTCTCGTCCGACCACGGCTTCGAAAAGAGTATCGTATCTCCGACCTTCACGGACATCGGGAGCCGCGTTCCGGTATCGTTCATTTTTCCCGGTCCGGTCGCGACGACGGTCCCTTTCGTGCGTTCCTTCTTCTCGACGTTCTCGGGAAGCACGATCCCCGATTTCGTCGTTTTCTCGTTGTCCTCGATATATGCGACGAGGACATTATTCGATAATGGTTTTAAATTCATTTTGTTATTTTAGCACTGGTGACCTTTTATTGCCAATACGGTTTTATTGTATGGAAATTGAAATTTATGTCAACTGGGGTAGAGTAAATATACACGTATGAATCAATGGCTTTCTACATATCCGGAGAACAGTATTGTACGAAAAGCCTATTCGTTCGCGGAAGATGCCCACAGAAATGTCACGCGGGACAGCGGCGAACCGTATATCATCCATCCGGTCGCGGTCGCAAAACTCGTGCACGATTGGCATCTCGATGAATCCTCTATCGCCGCGGCATTCCTTCATGATGTCGTCGAGGACAGCGGACACTCCCTGAAAGAAATAGAAAAACAATTCGGTGAAGAGGTTGCGGGTATCGTGAACGGTCTTACGAAACTCAAGGAATTCAAATACGGGGAAAATCCCGATGCGGAAAATATACGCAAGCTCGTGCTCTCGTTCAGCAAGGATCTCCGCGTCATTCTCGTGAAGCTCGCCGATCGTCTGCACAACATGCAAACGCTTACTTTCAAATCGACGACAAAACAGAAGGAGATCGCCTGGGAAACGGTGGAGATCTACGCGCCGATCGCCTACCGGCTCGGTATGCAAAAATTAAGCGGCGAACTCGAAGACCTCGCGTTCCCCTATCTCTATCCCGACGAATACCGGTGGCTCATGGACACCGTGAAGGAAAAATACGAGGAACGGGAAGTCTATGCCGAAAAACTGAAGCCGGTACTCCGGAAGATGCTCGAAGAGGTGCATATCGTTCCCGTCTCCGTCGATTCGCGGGCAAAACGTTATTACAGCTTGTATCGGAAACTCCTCCGGAACGATATGGAACTCGAAAAGATCTATGATCTTGTCGCGCTTCGTGTCATTGTGACGACCGTTGAAGAATGCTATGCCACGCTCGGAGCCATTCATAAGCATTGGGCGCCGCTTCCCGGAAAATTCAAAGATTATGTCGCCGTCCCGAAACCGAACGGCTACCGAAGTCTCCACACCACCGTATCGACGCCCGGAGGAAAAATAACCGAAATACAGATACGAACAAAAGAAATGCACGAAGAGGCGGAGTTTGGTATCGCCGCGCACTGGGCATACGAACAAATAAAAGATTCCCGAGCGAAAAAAGACAGCTGGGGCGGTGTAAGAAATAAAAAAGAACTACTCTGGGTGGAACAGCTTCGCAACTGGCAAAAAAGTTTTGCCGATCAGAAGGACTTTCTCGACTCCCTGAAGGTGGATTTTTTCAAAGAACGTATCTTCGTGGTCACTCCGAAAAACGACGTCATCGATCTTCCCGCGGGCGCGACACCCGTCGATTTCGCATATCACATTCACAGCGAAATCGGAAACCAGTGCGTCGGAGCGCGGGTGAACGGAAAAATAGTGCCCATCGATTATGAACTACATTCCGGCGATCTTGTGGAAATCATGACGCAAAAAGGAAAAAAACCTTCGGAAGACTGGCTGCGATTCGTAAAAAGCTCGATGGCGAAAAAATATCTGAGGAGCGTAACAAGAGAGAAAGACCGGAAGATAAAAAAAGCGCTGCCACCACAGCACATCGAATTCAAGATCGTGAATCTCGACCGCCCGGGATATCTCAAAGAAATCACGAGCGTGTTTGCGGATCTCAAGATAAACATCGTGTTCCTGAACAGCCAGATAGATCCCCGCTTCACGTATTCCATTGTCACCGTTCGTTGTCCCGCCGTACAGCAGGAAAAAGTCCGGAAAATTCTCGTGAAAGTGAAATCGATCCCCGGAACAAACGAGGTGAGTTTCAAATATATCCGCTGATGCGTCTTACGAAAGAGTATCCTCGCCGAGCATTTTGTCGACGAGTGCCTGCATTTCTTCGCGGGAATAGAACGGAATGACGATCTTCCCCCTTCCTCCTTTTTTGAGTATCTGCACCGGAGCCTGAAATTTTTCCTCAAGCTTTTTCTCCCAAAATTTTCCTTCCGGATCAGCGGCGGGATTTTCCTTCTTTTCGCGCAACTCCTTCATTGTGGTTTTTCCCGAAATAATATTGTAAAACGCCCGTTTCTGTTCCTCGGAATTCCCGATGGAAAGAAGCGTGCGTGCCTGTGATTCGTTGATGGTGTTATTGAAAAGCGCGTCCTGTATCTCCGAGGGCAAGTTGAGGAGCCGGAGGGTGTTTGCGATCGATTCCCTGCTTTTTCCCACGCGTGCCGCGACTTCGCGTTGTGTGAGACCGAATTCATCCTGCAGACGCGCGTATGCCTTCGCGGAATCGAGCGCATTCAGATCACTCCGTTGAATGTTCTCTATGAGCGCTATTTCGAGTTTCGCCTTTCCCGCATCGATCTTTTTTACGATCGCGGGAATCCGTTCCAATCCGACCATTTTTGCCGCCTTAAGACGCCGCTCTCCCGCAATGAGCTGATATTCGACATCGGTGCCCAGATCGGTCTCTTTCGTCACTTTTGAAACGGTGATCGGCTGGATCACTCCGAATTCTTTTATCGACTGTGCAAGTCCCTTCAAATCTTCCGTGTTGAATTCCCGCCGTGGCTGATACGGATTCGGTTTTATTTTTTCAACTTCAATCTGAAATATCGATTCCTGTTTCGGATGTTCGCGTTCCGGCGCGTATGTTTCCCGAAGCTGCGGTATCGCTTCGCGTATGTTCCGATAGCGGGACACGGGAAGATGTTCCTCGACGCGTTCCTTTTCCTCTATTATTTCTTCATGATTTTCATGCTCGTCGCGGGACGCATCGTCCTGCGGCGGTATCAATGATTGTAGTCCTCTTCCTAGTGCCATAAGTAAATAATAAACCAACGACCAACAACCCACAACTAAATAATTAAATTTAACTTCAATACACATTTCTCCGAACGAGGGTATGACTTGGGCTAGCGTCCAGGAGCGCCCGAGTGAAGAGAAATGTATGGTTGATAACAGGTATGTAAACTAAAACAGAGGCTTCCTTTCCATGCCTTTTGCTGCAATTGTTTTTCGTTACGAACCTCGAGCGTTTAATATTTGTGTGAGTTAATATAAAGAGCAGCTCGAGATGACGAAAATATGTGATGCGGCAAATAGCACAAAAGCGTCCCCTGTTTCAGCGTTTAACGTGTACACGGATCCATATCATGTCCGCAAACGTACATACGAACCTCCTGCCGGCCGGACATTCAGTCCGCAGCCGATTCGCGCACATAATAGAAACCACTACCAATGATACAAAAGGTGCGCATGGCGTCAACCCCGCAAAAAATTCGATTGTGCACAACGGGTGTATCGCTCTTAAAACGCGCCGACGGGAGATATGGTGTTTTCTCCGGCACTCTCCGGATCCATGTGTTCGTGAATCATAAGGATAAGCGGCGGCGGAACCTCCTCCGGCACATCCGGAAGATATGTGCCGTATTCAACCACATATTCTTTTTCGTCGCGTACGGGCGTGGGTGACGGCCGCAGATCCACTTTCAATTCTTCGGGATAGGTCTTTTTATAAAACGACGATATTTCGCTCTTCGTCCGTGGAATTTCCCCGATGAGCTCTTTTGCAAGCTCTTCATACGCCAACGCGCCGGGACTCTGCGGCGCATACAACATGATTGGTTTTTGAAAACTCGGCGCTTCGGCAAGCGCCACCGACCGCGGAATTTCTATGTCGTACACATGATACGGAAAACGGCGTCTGATTTCCCGCGCGATCTCCCTTGAAAGTTTTTCACGCTTGTCATACATCGTAAGAAGCGCTCCTCCGATCTTTATCGGATGATTCAAATTCTTTCGTATGAGATCGAGCGTCTCGAGCACCTGAGCGATCCCTTCGAGACTGTAATATTCGCACTGTACGGGAATGATAACCTCATCCGCCGCAAGCAGTCCGTTTATGGTAAGCAGATTCAGACTTGGTCCCAGATCGACGAAAATATAGTCATACTCGCCGCGTACCGCTTCCACGAATTTTCTCAACAAATATTCGCGGCGGGGAACTTCCACCATTTCGATGAGCGCGCCGGCGAGATCGGATGTCGCGGGCGCGAGATCGAGACCCGCAAGATATGTGCGACGGATGACTTCCCAAGGATGCTTTCCCCCGAGAAGCGCGTGATAGATCGTTTCATCGGGAGCATGGCGGACACCGAGTCCGACCGTTGCGTTGAACTGTGAATCGAAATCGATAAGGAGCGTCTTTTTTCCGAGCATAGCACAATACCCGCTCAGATTCATTGCGGTGGTCGTTTTTCCCACTCCTCCTTTTTGGTTGAATATTGCAATAGTGCGTGCTGGCATATGTCGTGCCCGAGGTGGGACTTGAACCCACACGGCCTTACGGCCACACGATTTTGAGTCGTGATCGTCTACCAGTTCCGACACCCGGGCGTGTTTTTATAGTGCCATAAAACAGGCATATGGTAAATATAAACCCTTCGTTTCAGAAGGGTTACAAATAAAAATATCGCTTGAGCAACTGAAGGTTTTGTTATACCTACAACCAACGCCTCAAAGAATAGGCGATACGTTGCCCAAGGAACGGAAATTTCCGGTCATGTCCGGAGCGACCGTATAATTTCCGGCTGCGTGCAGGTAACAGGATTCGAACCCGCAACCTCTTCCTTGCAAGGGAAGCGCTCTCGCCAATTGAGCTATACCCGCAAAATACTATTCTCCAGTCTACGGAAAATCGTGGTTATGTCAAATGGAAGAATTATCTCTCGAATTTTGTGAGCGGACAATTTTCATGAGCATGCTTTCGCGCAGGGCAATACTTTCTCCCATACTCGATAAGATAATAGGTGAGCTGGAACCAGTCTTTTTTCATGAACAGTTCCATAAGATCTTTCTCTATTTTTTCGGGGTTCCTGTATTTTGAAAATCCGAGTTTTTGCGAGAGACGGGCAACGTGGGTGTCGACCGCGATCCCTTCGACAACTCCGTACGCATTTCCAAGCACGACATTCGCGGTCTTTCTTCCAACGCCGGGGATTCGTATCATTTCCGCCATCGTTTTCGGTATCTTTCCTCCATGATGTTCTTTTATGTACCGCGCCGCGGCAAGAATATTTTTTGTTTTGTTTTTATAAAATCCCGTCTGATAAATATCCCGTTCGAATTCCCGATGGTCCGCATGAATATATTGTTCAAGTGACCGGTATTTCTTAAAAAGATGTCGCGTCACTTCGTTCACTTTTTTGTCGGTGCATTGCGCCGAAAGCATCACCGCGACCAAAAGCTCCCAGTTATTCGAATATTTGAGCATCATCCCCGCGTCCGGTAAAAGCTTTTTAAGCCCTTTCAGTATGTTCCGCGCGCGTATTTTTTTATCCTTTGTTTTCATTGACGCCTAGATACGCCGCAATAACCGCCGCGGTTTCCGCACGCAGCGTGAATAATCCGAGGTTCACTATATGTATACCCTTCTCCTTTGCCGATCCAAGTTCATGTTCGGTCCATCCCCCCTCCGGACCGACAAATATCCGTATGTCCGTATTCTTCCCGAAAACCGCAGCGCCATTCCCGCCACTTCCATCGCACAACACGGACATCGCGTTCCCGTCTTCGTGCGCCATAACATCACTGAATTTTTTTATGGGGAAAAGCTCGGGTATGTATCCCCGTCCCGACTGTTCCGCGGCTTCTTTTATTATTTTTTTCAATCGCTCCATCTTCAGGTCCATCTTCACCGTTCGTTCGGTCTGTATCGGCGTAATATCCGACACGCCGCATTCGGTTGCTTTCTGCACGATCCATTCGAAATTTTCCCGTTTTATAATACTCGCAAAAAGATGCACTCTCCTTTTTTCTTCATTGTTCTTTTTACTATCCGTTATCTCATACACGATATCCGATCCATTCACTTCTTTAAGCAGTACGGTATATTCATTTCCGGACGCGTCGAAAAATACGACGGTAGCTCCGGATCTCATGCGAAGCACTTTCTTCAACTGATGCGCAAGTTCGGCATCCGTGTGTGTTCCCTCTTTTTTAATGCTATTTTCCCCGATAAAAAAACGATGTTGTTTCATACTGTTTAGTCGTCGCGCAACGCCTCAATAGGACTTTTTTTCGACGCCTGATATGCGGGAAATATACCGAACGCAATGCCAATGCCACCCGAAACGAGGATGCCGAGGAAGGCGCCCCAATAGGAGAACAGGAAGGGAAAATTGATACCCGTAAAAAACGAAGCCGCGACAACCCCCAAAAACGTGATAAGCGCACCGACAATGATCCCGAAGATACCTCCGAGCGATGTCAGAAAAACGGCCTCTATGAGAAACTGCGTCAATATATTCTTATTTGTCGCACCCAACGCTTTTCGAAGTCCTATTTCCTTTGTGCGTTCCGTGACGGAAACAAACATAATATTCATAACTCCGACACCTCCCACAACAAGAGAAATCGCCGCGACAAAAGCGAGAAATACGGTGATGGCACCCAATATACTGTTGACGCTTTTTATAATGTCTTCCTGCGTACTCACAATAAAATCATCATCCGAAGGATCCTCAATGTCGTGGTTATCCCTAAGAGTTAGTTTTATGTCCTTTACCATCGCCGGTACCGCGTCGGCAGTCCGTGCCGTAACGGCAATTTCATGAAAGTGCCTGACGCCCAGAACATACTGCTGCATAGACGAATAGGGCATCATCACCATATCATCAATTCCGAACATCGATGTACCAAACGTGGAAAGAACGCCCACGATACGAAAACGTTTATCTTTTATCTTTATTTTCTCTCCGACCGGATTTGCCGACTCCGATCCAAAAAGTTCCTTCACGATATTTTTTCCGATAACAATGACCGCCGCCTTATCGTCCACTTCCTCTTTCGTGAATTTTCTTCCCAATCCGACCGATATGTTGTAAATATCGAACCCTTCGGCACCGCTCCCAATCATTGAAACCGTTTTCGTTTCAGATTCAAAAGAAATTGACGCTGATCCGTTTACGGCCGGATTTACGATGATCGCATCGGGAACATTTGCCGGATCACGCAGGCTTTCCACATCTTTTTCGGTGAGGGATTTCAAAAGTAATGCCGCGCTCTGTCCTCCAAAACTGAACAATCCGTCTGATGGCTTCCCGGGATTTATAAAAACATTTTCCGATCCGAATGACTGTATTTCCTTTACGATAAGTTGTGTTGCGCTGTCCCCCATCGACATTACGATCATGATCGCACTGATGCCGATTACAATACCAAGAATGGTGAGTATCGATCTTCCTTTGTGCGTCACGAGCGCCTGAATTGCGGTGCGTATGGTGTCTTTTAAATTCATGGTTATTCGTAGTGTAATGATTCAATCGGACTCTTTTTAGAAGCTTTCCGCGCGGGAAATATGCCGAAAACAACACCGATGGATACGGACACGACTATTCCAAGCATTAGTCCATTGATTGAAAATGAAAATGGAAAATTGAGACCCCCGAATGTCCGTGCGGCATATGAAAGTATGAATGTTAATACCGCTCCGAGCGCCACTCCGATTATCCCGCCGAGTCCCGTAAGAAGCAGTGCTTCATACAAAAATTGCGCGAGTATGTCGCTGTTCGATGCCCCGAGCGCCTTACGCAATCCGATCTCCTTCGTGCGTTCCGTAACCGACACAAGCATGATGTTCATGATCCCGACACCTCCCACAACAAGAGAAATCGCGGCAACGGAAGAAAGTAACACCGTAAGAATTCCCGTGATTGTTTTTACCTGATTCACGATGCTTTCCTGCGTTTGAATGAAAAAATCGTCCTTCTCCGGATCGTCAATGTTGTGGTTGTTTCTCAAAAGCGACTTCACATCACGAATAACCTCGGGAACTTTTTCTATCGATTCCGCTTCAACCACAATGCGGTTGAAATAACGGATACCGAGCACATTTTCTTGGATGGTGGTATAGGGAGCGAGTACCGCTTTGTTGAAATCGATAAAGGATCCTTGTCCTTCGGGCTCAAGCACACCGATGACTCTGAATTTCTGATTTTTCAGCTGTATTTTTTCGCCAATGGGATCTACATTTCCAAAAAGATCCTCCCGCACCTTATCCCCAATCACCACGACTTTTTCTTTCTCATCGACATCGGTCTTTCCAAAAAACGAACCCCGGGCGATAGAAAGATCAAAGTTTTTCTTCATGATCTCCGTACTGCCGATCACCATTGCGTCATAAATTTCGGAATCATACGATGCCGTCACATATCCGAACGCATACGGAATTACGTTTTTCACTCCCGGCACATTCGATTTTTTTTGTAAATCCTCGAAATCCTTCTGTTTCAACGAATCGTTTAAAAGCGTCCCTGCGCTGTCGCTCGGACCGGTTGGCTGACGTCCGGGCAACAGAAATATGTTCGAGGGACCGAAACGCTGTATCTCTCCCATCACCAGACCCTCGGCACTTTGACCCATGGACATGATCGTCATGATCGAAGCAATTCCGATCACAATACCCAGCACGGTGAGTGCCGATCTGTTCTTGTGCACGGAGATTCCTTTTTTCGCGGTAATAATGGAATCGCGGAATCTCATACGGTTATTTTTTGAATCCTTCGCGCGCGACGATGCGTCGATGAAGTACTTTCTCGTCCTTGTCTATTTTTCCGTCAATGATATGCACTATCCTGTCGCTCGCTTCGGCAACATACGATTCATGCGTCACGATAACGATGGTGTGTCCGCGATCGTTCAGTTCCTGCAAAAATCCAAGCACGATACCTCCCGATTTTGAATCGAGATTCCCCGTCGGTTCGTCGGCAAAGATGATCTTCGGATCGTTCACGAGCGCTCGCGCGATCGCAACGCGTTGCTTTTGTCCTCCCGATAACCGCGACGTCTGATAGTTCGATCTGTCGGAAAGCTCCACGAGATCGATCATTTCTTTCGCCTTTTTCATGCGTTCTCTTGGAGGAATTCCTCTGTACATAAGCGGCAACGCCACATTCTCGAGCACCGTAAGCCGGGGCAGGAGATTGAACGCCTGAAACACAAATCCTATTTTTTCATTCCGTATCCGTGCAAATTCGTCGTCGGTATAATTATGGATCTCTTTTCCCTCGAAAAAATATTTCCCTCCCGTCGGACGGTCGAGACATCCGAGTATCTGCATGAGTGTCGATTTTCCCGATCCTGAGGGACCGACAATGGCAACAAACTCACCCTCCTTTATAGAGAGGGCTATGTTCTCAAGAGCCGTCGTCGACACATCCTCGTTCATATATACCTTCTCGAGTTTTTCCGTCCGTATAAGCGCCTCCATATGATTATTCGATTCCGATACTGTCGCCCTCGTTCACTCCGGAAAGCACTTCGGTCCGTCCGTCCGAACCGCGCAATCCCGTCGTGATTTCCGTCTTCGTGGTGTTCTCTCCATCAATTTTCATTACAAAATATTTTCCGCCGTCGATCACGATATTCCGTGTGGGAACGAAAAGCACATTCTCCTTCTTTCCGCTCATAACATCCACATCGGCGGTAAGCCCGGGAAGGATCCGATCATCCTTATCCTTGAACTGAAATTTCGTCTTATACGTCGCAACTCCCTCGAGTACCGTTTCGGAAAGATCTATCTGCGTTATCGTCGCTTCAAAAAGAACTCCCTTGCCATATGCATCAAGCGTCACCTTTGCCGTGTTCCCCACTTTTACTTTCGCGATATCAGATTCCGCGATATTCGCTTCTATTTCGAAATTTCCCGATCCGATAAGCGATACGACGGGGGTTCCCGAAGTGATATCACCCACTTCCGCGCTCACTTTTGTTATCGTACCGGAAAACGGCGCACGAAGCAGTGTCTTTTCATATTGCGTACGATAATACATGAGATTGCCGCGCGCCTGTTCCACCTGTGCTTCCTGCGACGCGATCTGTTCCGATGATGCTCCAGCAAGCGTAAGCGCCAATTCGTTCTTTATGCGTTCCACTGTTATTTTTTGCGACGCGATCGTCTGTTCCTGTGAACTCAACGATGTATATGACGTATTCACGTTCGTGCGTCCCGTGTAAATACTCGATTTATAGGTGCTTATCGTTGTCGCCTCGACTCCCGTTGCTCCATCCACAACATCGAGTGTTCGTGCGAGAAAATCGCGTATGAAAGAAAGATACTGTTCTCCCGAACGGACCGCTTTGGAAATCTCCTCCTCCGAAGAGTTGTCGTTTATCGCCCGCAATTCGGCACGCCATGTCGTAAGATCAATCCCCGCACGATAGCGCATCGACGCCACATCGATCGCCCCTTGGGTGTTCGAAGAGGTGAATGCCAGTTTCGGATTCGGCGTATCGTCATCGGAAAAAATATCATCTGTTTTCGCGCGTACGGCATCATCCGCTTTCGCATACGCATCGTTCAATACATCTCGAACGCTCCGATAGTAATTGAGCAGATCCTGCTCCGCGCGCTTCAGCTCCGTCTGTTTTATCGCGATCTCTTCCGGACGCGATCCCCGTTTCAATTCATCGAGCTTAACCTCCTGAGTCTTCAACGTGGCTTCGGCTTGCGTGATCTGCGCCCACAAATCTCCATTCTCGAGCTGCGCGAGAGTCTCTCCCTGCGCCACCTTTTTTCCCACTGTTGCGGGAAGACGCGTGATGCGTCCGTTTTTTTCGAACGCGAGATCGATACTCTTCGCGGGAACCACTTTTCCCGTGACACTCACCTCTTCCACGACGTCTCCGCGCATGACCGTGACCAATTCCCGTGTCGCGTCCTTGCCGCTTCCGAAAATAAAATACGAACCTACAATGAGGACGAGTACAATACCCGCAATAATAACTTTTTTATTTTTGAAAAATTTCGTTTTTTTCGGCATATATTATTTTTTTCTTTTTTCGTTCGTTTTTTCCTTGTATTTTTTGATTTCCGCCTTGAGCGTATCCTTCACTCCGTCGATCGCAACGCGTATATCCAGATCGGCCGCTTCGGCACGAAGCGTTTTTCCGGGAAGTCTAAATGTCGCCTCCGTATAAAACACCTCTCCACTCTTGTGGTGCCGCGTTGTCCGCGAGATCTCCACGAAACAATCAAGCTCTCCTTCTTTTTCGAATGAGGAAACCATTCGGGCAAGGGACCCGAATTTATCTTCTATGAACTTTTTTATCGATGGTGTTAAGTCCAGTTTCTTCGCTACAATGGTGATATTCATGCGCTCAGTATATCACTAAATTTCCCTTCCGAGAATCTTTTTTATCGTATTTCCGACCTCGGAACGGTCGACTTCCACCTGTGTCCGCGCGGCAATGTTCTTCACCTGGATCGTTCCCTTTCCCCTCTCATCCGATCCCGCAAGAAGCACTATCAGCACCCCATGATGCAAGGCATATGCGAGCTGTCCCTTTATAGTTTCCTCATTTCCGAAATAAATTTCCGTTTTGATCCCCTCGCTTCTTAATCGCGCGGCGGCTTCTTCTATATATACTTCGCTCTCCTTGTCGAAATTCAGAAATAATGCGTCG